>NZ_JACADT010000378.1:0-5041 GCF_013421635.1 Streptomyces sp. UH6
CGATCTTCGTCGCCCCGGTCCGCACCGCGATGTCCGCCAGCGCGTCGGTGAGCGCGGCGAACGCGGCGGGGTCCGCGAGCAGCGGCGTGATGTCCTTGAACCTCACGCCGGGCTCGGGGTAGTCCTCGACCTCGCGGATGCGGCTGAGCAGCAGCGCCTGGATGTCCGTCACGGCGTCATCGCCTCCTTCCGGAGGCCCGGCCGCCGCTCCGGCCAGCCCGCGGGCCGACCACGGCAGCTCCGGAGCCCTCCGGGTCGTTCGTGTTCCCCGCGTCGGCGCCGGCCGCCGCGGTCGCGCCCTCGCCGGCCTGCGCGCGCTTGGCGAGCACCCGTCGGCGCAGGTCCTTCATCTCCGGCTCGCGCTCCTTGAGGTCGGCGACGAGCGGCGTGGCGATGAAGATCGACGAGTAGGCTCCGGCCGCGAGGCCGACGAAGATCGACAGGGAGATGTCGTTCAGCATGCCGGCACCCAGGACGCCACCGCCGATGAACAGCAGGCCCGCCACCGGCAGCAGCGCCACCACGGTGGTGTTGATGGACCGCACGAGCGTGCCGTTGATCGAGCGGTTGGCGACGTCCCGGTAGGTCCAGCGGGTCTGCTTCGTGATCCCCTGGGTGCCCTCCTTGAGGCTGTCGAAGACGACGACCGTGTCGTAGAGGGAGTAACCGAGGATGGTCAGCAGACCGATCACCGTGCCCGGCGTGACCTCGAAGCCCACCAGGGCGTAGATGCCGACCGTGATGGTGATGTCGTGGATCAGGGCCACCAGCGCGGCGACGGCCATCCGCCATTCGAACGCGATGGCCAGGTAGATCACCACGAGGACCATGAAGATCGCCAGGCCCTGCCAGGCCTTGTTGGCGATCTGCTCGCCCCAGCTCGGACCGACGAGCTCGGCGTTGATCTGCTCGGGGTCGACCTTGAGCTTCTCGGCCAGCTCCGCCTTGATCTTGTCGGAGGCGCCGGTGTCGATGCCGGCCACCTGGACGCGCATGCCACCGGTGCCCAGGCCCTGGACGATGGCGTCGTGACCCGACGCCTCCTCGGCGTACGTCTCGGCCTGGGAGACCGAGACGCTGGTCTTCGGGGTGGTGAAGACGGCGCCGCCCTGGAACTCGATGCCCATGTGCAGGCCGCGGGTGGACAGGCCGACGATGGCGACGATCGTGATCAGGATCGACAGGCCGTACCAGATCTTGCGGTTGCCGACGAAGTCGTAGCCGACCTCGCCGCGGTGGAGCCGGGCGCCGAGGTTGCCGAGTTTCGACATCTCAGGCCTCCTTCGGTTCGACGAGGGCGGAGGAACGACGGCTGCGGCGCAGCGGAGGCTGCACGCCGAGGCGCTTCGGGTCCAGGCCGGACCAGCGGTGGCCGCTCGAGAAGAACGTGGTGCGGGCCAGCAGCGTCATCAGCGGCTTGGTGAAGAGGAACACCACGACCACGTCGAGCAGGGTGGTCAGGCCGAGGGTGAAGGCGAAGCCCTGGACCTTGCCGACCGTCACCACGAACAGGACCGCCGCCGCGAGGAACGACACGAAGTCGGAGACCAGGACGGTGCGCCGGGCACGCGGCCAGGCCCGCTCCACGGCCGGACGCAGGGTGCGGCCGTCGCGGATCTCGTCCCGGATGCGTTCGAAGTACACGATGAACGAGTCCGCCGTGATGCCGATGGCGACGATCGCGCCGCAGACCGCCGGCAGGTTCAGCGCGAAGCCGATGGCCGGGCCGAGCAGCGACATGATCGTGTACGTCAGCACCGCGGAGACGCCCAGCGACAGGAGCGCGACGAAGCCGAGGCCGCGGTAGTAGGACAGCAGGTAGATCACGACCAGCGCGAGGCCGATGGCGCCGGCGATGAGACCGCCCTCGAGCTGCTCGCTGCCGAGCGCCGGGGTGACCGTGGTGACGCTGTCCTCCTCGAAGGTCAGCGGCAGGGCGCCGTAGGACAGCATGTTCGCCAGCGACTGGGCCTCGGGCTGGGTGAAGTTGCCGGAGATCTCGGCGTTGCCGCCGGTCAGCGCCTGGCTGACGTACGGGTCGGAGACGACCTCGCCGTCGAGCACGATCGCGAACTGGTTCTGCGGGCTGGGCTGGGTGGCGAGCTTGCCGGTGATGTCGGCGAACTTGTCGCCGCCCTTGGAGGTGAACTCCATGGTCACGGTCCAGCCGGCGCCGGTCTGGGTGTTGAGGACGGCCTGGGCGTCGTCGATGTCGGTGCCGTCGACCTCGGCGGGGCCGAGGATGTACTTCTGCCACTGGCCGGAGCCGTTGCCGCAGGCGACGATGGAGTCGCCCGGCTTGCTGCCCTTGCCGGCCGTGGCGCGCTGCTTGGGGTCGGAGCAGTCGAGCTTGGCGTACTGCTCCTGGACCACCGCGTCGACCGGCGCGGCCGTGTCGGCGGGCACCGGGCTCTCGGCCGGGGCCTCGGGGGTGCCGCTGGCGTCGGGCGAGGGCGAGCTGGTGGCGGCCTTGAGACCCTCGGTCAGCGCGCGGCCCTGCGGGGACGCCTCCTCGGACGGGTCGGTGGCGGCGGGGGCCGAGGGCGAGGCGGTGGACTTCCCCGTGGGCTTCCCGGAGGGCTCTGCCGACGGGGAGGCCCCGTCGGTGGCGCCCGGCGTCGGGACGGCGGCGTCGGCCCCGGAGAGCTCCGTCTGCAGCACGGGCCGGAAGTACAGCTTGGCCGTGGTGCCGACCTGCTCCCGGGCCTGCTGCGAGTTGGTGCCCTTGGGGATGTTGACGATGATGTTGCGATCGCCCTGGGTCTGGACCTCCGCCTCGGAGACGCCCAGACCGTTGACCCGGCGCTCCATGATGTCGACCGCCGTGGCCATGTTGGTCGGATTGACCGCCGATTCCTGACCCTTCTCGGCCACCGCGCGAAGCGTGATGCTGGTGCCGCCGGCCAGGTCGATGCCGAGACGCGGGGTGGTGTGACCGGAGAGGAACATCCCTCCGGTGAGCGCCACCATGGCGATCAGGATCAGGGCGAGGGCGCGTCCCGGCTTGCTCGGCGCGTTCGCGCTGCGGCCCTTCTTAGGTGCTGCCACCTTCTCGTACTCCCTCTCGGGCCGCCGCGCGCACCTCTGGGGCCGGCGGGCGGCCATGACAAGTTCGGACCCCGTACGGAACGCAGGCGTTCCCCCCCGGGGTGCGCGGGGCGCGACCGGTCACCCCCCACGCCGGAGCGTGCCTACTTGGCGTCGGACTCGCCGTCGGTCTTCTTGGGCGCGTCCTGCGCCTTGCCGAGGTCGACGGGCTTGTCGTCGGCGACGGCACCGGTGTCGGAACCGGCGGCCGCGTCGTCCGCGTCGGTGAGGGAGGAGGCGTCGTCGGGAACGACGTCGCCCTTCAGCTCGGCCTCGATGCCGTGCACGATGCGGTTGTACTCGTCATCGGTGAGGACGGCGCCGATGGAGTTCTTGGCGAAGAGCAGTTCCACGCCGGGGCCGGCGTCGAGCAGCACGGTCTCGTCGTTGACCTCCTTGACCGTGGCGTACATGCCCCCGATCGTCCGGACGCCGGTACCGGGCTGCATCGAGTCCCGCATCTCGGCGGCCTGCTGCTGCTTCTTCTTGGCCGAGCGGGTCATCACGAACATGAACCCGATGAGAATGATGATGGGGAAAAGGGTCAAGATATCCACGGGACGGAGAGTTCCTTCGCACGACCGCGATGGTGAGCGGCCTGTTGACGGGGGTGTCGGAGCGCCGCCCCACAGGGGCGGCATCGGCGGAGTCTAAGCGAGCCCGCGCAGATGGAACAACGCCCAGCATGTCACCGGGGTTCCTTCCGTAGCGAGCTTTACCTGCCGTCACACGCCGTCACGCCCCGAACAGGTCCCCTTGTCCCACTTGGCCCGCCCCTGCCGCGCCGGGCGCCGCGGCGTGCGGCGGGGTGAGCTGGAGGTGGGCCCAGGCGGCGGGTGTGGCGACACGGCCACGGGGCGTGCGGGCCAGCAGACCCTCGCGGACCAGGAACGGCTCGGCCACCTCCTCGACCGTCTCGCGCTCCTCCCCCACCGCCACGGCCAGCGTGGACAGACCCACCGGGCCGCCGCCGAACAGCTTGAGCAGCGCCTCCAGCACCCCCCGGTCCAGCCGGTCGAGGCCGCGGGAGTCGACCTCGTACACCCGCAGCGCTGCGGAGGCCACCTCACGGGTGATCACGCCGTCCGCCTTGACCTGGGCGTAGTCGCGTACCCGGCGCAGCAGCCGGTTGGCGATGCGGGGCGTGCCGCGGGAGCGGCCGGCGATCTCGGCGGCGCCCGCGGCGTCGATCTCCACGTCGAGCAGCAGCGCGGAGCGGTGGACGACCCGCTCCAGTTCCTCCGGCGTGTAGAACTCCATGTGGGCGGTGAAGCCGAAACGGTCCCGCAGCGGCGGCGGGAGCAGCCCGGCCCTGGTGGTGGCGCCGACCAGGGTGAACGGGGGCAGCTCCAGCGGGATGGCGGTGGCGCCCGGGCCCTTGCCGACGACCACGTCGACCCGGAAGTCCTCCATGGCCATGTACAGCATCTCCTCGGCGGGCCGCGACATGCGGTGGATCTCGTCGAGGAAGAGGACCTCGCCCTCCTGGAGGGAGGAGAGGATCGCGGCCAGGTCGCCCGCGTGCTGGATGGCGGGGCCGCTGGTGATGCGGATCGGCGCGCCCATCTCGGCGGCGATGATCATGGACAGGGTGGTCTTGCCCAGGCCGGGCGCTCCGGAGAGCAGCACGTGGTCGGCGGTGGCGCCGCGCGCGCGGGCGGCCCGCAGGACCAGGTCGAGCTGTTCGCGGACCTTCTCCTGGCCGATGAACTCGCCGAGGTCCTTGGGTCGCAGCGCGGCCTCGACGGCCTGTTCCTCGCCGTCCGCGAACGCGCCGACCAGCCGTTCGGGGGCGATGGCGTCGTCGGTGGTGTCGTCCCAGTTCACCCAGGGTCTCCTAGCGGGCTCGGTTCAGGGTCTGCAGGGCCGCCTTGAGCAGGCGTCCGACCTGCGGGTCGGCCTCCGCCTCGGCCTGCGGGGCCACCGCCTCGACGGCGTCGTCGGCCTCACGGGG
>NZ_JACADT010000379.1:0-5040 GCF_013421635.1 Streptomyces sp. UH6
CCTGGCCAAGCGGCTCGGCGCGTGGACGTCCGTACTCACCGTCACGGCCGGTGTGGCCGCGGCCTCCTGGGTCCTCGCCGACCGCCACGAGGCCTGACCCCCGGGCGGGCGCGGCCCTGGCGTCCCGGGCCCGCGCCCGGGACGCCGAAGGGACGCCGAAGGGACGCCGAAGGGGCGCCGAAGGGGCGTCGGACCGCCCGTCAGACCCCGAGATCGCGGATGATCTTGGCGACGTGACCGGTGGCCTTGACGTTGTAGAGCGCGCGCTCCACCGTCCCGTCCTCGTCGACCACGACCGTGGAGCGGATGACGCCGACGACGGTCTTGCCGTACAGCTTCTTCTCGCCGAACGCCCCGTACGCCTCGAGCGTCTTCTTGTCCGGATCGGCCAGCAGGGTCACCTTCAGCGACTCCTTGTCGCGGAACTTCGCCAGCTTCTCCGGCTTGTCCGGGGAGATGCCGACGACGTCGTACCCGGCGCCGGCCAGCAGCTCCAGGTTGTCCGTGAAGTCGCAGGCCTGCTTGGTGCAGCCGGGGGTGAGCGCGGCGGGGTAGAAGTACACGATGACCTTGCGGCCCGCGTAGTCGGCCAGCGAGACCTCGTTCCCGTCGGCGTCGGGAAGGGTGAAGGCGGGGGCGGTGTCGCCGGGCTGGAGTCGCTCGGACATCGGGTCGTGCTCCTTGGGTCGCTCGTTACCGGTGGGCGCGTACGAGCGTAACCGGGGGCTTGACCGTGCGGCGCGGCCACGAGCTGACAGACTGGTGGGCAGCAACACGGGAAGCAGTACGCAGTACGTACGGACATCCGACGGCGAGACGATCACGGAGGCGGCACGGTGGCGGACACCTCGGACACCAGGACACCGGCGCAGATCAAGGCGGACATCGAGCGGCGCCGCGCACTGCTGGCCGAGACGCTCGAGGAGATCGGGGTGCGGATGCACCCGAAGACGGTGGTGGACGACGCCAAGGCCAGGGCGCGCGGCCAGGTCGACCAGACCCTGGGGCGGGCCTACGTCAGCGTCAACCGGACCCTGACCGGTGTGCGGGGGCGTTTCGTCGACGAGGAGGGGTCGCCGCGGATCGAGCGCATCCTGCCGGTGGCGCTGGTCGCGGTCGGCGTGGTCGGGCTCCTGATGGTGGGCGGCACCCGTGGCCCGGGCGGCTCCGGCCGCTCGCGCGGCGGCCGCTGCCGACGCCGCCGCTGACCCCCCACCCGATCGGGCGGCCGGGGGCGAGGGGCAGGTAGGTTCACACCGTGAGCGTCAACAGAACTGTGAGCGACACCCAGCACGACAAGCTTCCGATCCGGATGCTGCACGACCGCGTGCTGGTGCGTCAGGACAACTCGGAGGGTGAGCGTCGCTCGGGCGGCGGCATCCTCATCCCCGCGACGGCGGCGGTCGGCCGGCGTCTCGCGTGGGCGGAGGTCGTCGCGGTGGGGCAGAACGTCCGCACCGTCGAGCCCGGCGACCGCGTCCTGTACGACCCGGAGGACCGGGCGGAGGTCGAGGTGCGGGGCATGACCTACGTGCTGATGCGGGAGCGGGACCTCCACGCGGTCGCCGCGGACCGCTTCGAAGGCGCGGAGGACTCCACGGGCCTGTACCTGTAGCGCACGGCACGAAGGGGCCGGTGACCGCCGAGCGGTCACCGGCCCCTTCCGTGTACCGGGCGGACCACAGGGCGTACTACAGGGCCAGGTGGGGCCAGGGCCACGCCTGTTGCTCGTGGGGCGGGAGGTGCGCGCCGCCCGGTGAGGACGGGTGGTGCGGCGTTTGGTGGTGCGGGGCCTGGTCGTGCGGGTGGTGGTCCCCCGGGGGCGGCGCCTGGTGGGCGGGCGGCGCGGCGTCGCCGGGGACGCCGTCCACGCCCGGTCCGGGGTCGTACCCGGGCGACGGGAGGACCGTGCCCTGGCCGTCGGGTCCGGCGGCCGGGCCGGGGCCGTCCTCGTCGCCGTGGCCGTCGCCGGTGAACTCCGACGCCTCGCCCTGCTCCTCGGACGAACCGTCGCCGTCGCCCTCGGGGGAACCGGAGTCGGGGAACCCGTCGCCCTCCTCGGCGGACGGCGACGCGGAGGCCGACGCCCCGTCGCTCGGCACCGCGTAGGGCAGCTTGAGGTCGCCGCTGCCCGCCCGCACCTGGAGGTCGAACGCGGCCGCCTTCTCACCCTTCGTCGCGTCCTTCACGAACTCCGCCCAGACCTGCGCCGGCACCCCGCCGCCGTTGATCCGTCCCAGCCCCATCGCCCCGTACAACGGCTTGTGCGCGGCCGTCTTCGGGTCCTGTCCCATCACCGACACCACGGCGACCAGGTCCGGCGTGTACCCGGCGAACCAGGCCGCGGTGTCCTCCTCGGCGGTGCCCGTCTTGCCTGCCGCGGGCCGCCCCGCCGCCTGCGCGGCGGTGGCGGTGCCCCCGGAGACGACCCCGCGCAGCACCGAGGTCGTGGTGTCCGCCGCGACCCGGTCGATCGCCTGGGTGGGCTTCCGGTCCGGCAGCGACACCGTCTGCGACCCGTTCCGGGTGATCCTCTCGACCAGCGTGTACGGCCGGTGCCGCCCGTGGTCGGCGAGCGTGGCGTAGGCCTGCGTCATGTCCAGCACGCTCGCCGTAGCCGTGCCCAGCGCCATCGACGGCGAGGCGATCAGGTCCGGGGTGCGCTCGGGCAGCCCGAGCCGCACCGCCGTCCGGTGCACCCGGTCGGGGCCCACGTCGACCGCCATCTGGGCGTACACGGCGTTGACGGACTTGTCGGTGGCCTCGCTGACGGAGATCTCCCCGTAGCTCTGGTCGTCCTCGTTCTCGGGCGTGTACCGGGCCCCGGGCCAGCCCTCCACGGCCCGCTTGCTGGTGCCGTCGTACATGGTCTGCGGGGTGATGGGCCGTCCGTCGTGGGTGTGCGCCCCGTGCTCCAGGGCGGCCGCCAGGACGAACGGTTTGAAGGTGGAGCCGACCTGGAAGTCCCGGCGGGTGGCGTTGTTGGTGTACTGCTTCACGTAGTCGGTGCCGCCGTACATCGCGACCACCTTGCCGGTGCGGGGGTCCATCGCGGCGGCTCCGGCCCGCACGTTCTTGTCCGCGTCCCGCACCTCGGGCTTCAGGTTCTCCAGCACCTCCTCCTCCACCGCGGCCACCAGCGCCTCCTGGGCCGGCTTGCGGAGCGTCGTCCAGATCCGGTAGCCACCGCCCTCCAGGTCGGCCTCCCGGAGGATGCCGTGCTCCGCCAGGTACGCCTTGACGGCGTTGACGACGTAGCCGCGCTGGCCGGAGAGCGCCGTGTTCGCCCGGTTGGGACGCGGGGCGGGAAACGTCAGGGCGGCCCGCTCCGTCCTGGTGAGCCAGCCCTCCTTGACCATGCCGTCCAGCACGTAGTTCCAGCGGACCAGGGCCTTCTCCCGGTTCTCCGGGTGGGCGTCGATGTCGTAGGCGTTCGGGGAGTTCAGCAGCGCGGCCAGGTAGGCGCCCTGCGCGGCGTCCAGCTCGGAGGCGTCGATGCCGTAGTAGGCCTGGGCGGCGGCCTGGATGCCGTAGGTGTTGCGGCCGAAGTAGCTGGTGTTCAGGTAGCCCTGGAGGATCTCGTCCTTGGACTTCTCCCGGTCCAGCTTGATGGCGATGAAGAACTCCTTGCCCTTGCGGGTCAGGGTCTGCTCCTGGCCCAGGTAGTAGTTCTTCACGTACTGCTGGGTGATCGTGGAACCCGACTGCCGGCCCTTGCCGGTGACGGTGTTCCAGGCTCCGCGGACCATCGCCTGGGGGTCCACCCCGGAGCCGTCGTAAAAGTCCCGGTCCTCGGCGGCCAGCACGGCGTGCCGCGCGTACGCGGAGACCTGGGCCAGCTCCACGCTCTCCCGGTTGACGTCCCCGTCGCGGGCCAGGCGGGAGCCGTCCGCGTAGAGGAACACGTTGCTCTGCATGGTGGCGGCGGCGTTGGCGCGGGGAATCTTGACCAGGTGGTAGCCGGCCGCCAGGGAGGCCGCGCCGAGCAGGATGACGGCGACCAGGCCCAGGAGGGTGAAACGCCAGGTGGGGAGGGCCCGACGCCAGCCCTTCCGCCGGGCGGCGGGGGCGGGCCCGTCCGCGGCGCCCCGGGCGGTGGCGGGCACGTCCGGGGGCCGCTGGGGGCCCCAGCCCGGGAACGGCTCTTTCCTGCGGTCGTTCGTCATCGCGTGCTCCGGCTCCCGTTCCTCCGCGTTCCGCCGATACCCTATGCGCCCACTATGTACCGGTATGACCGATGCGCGCCCGCAGAATTGGGCTGTGTCGGGGCCGCGGCGTCCCGTCCGCCTCCCGGTCCCCCGTTACCGGGGCCGTCCCGAACTCGTATGCTGCGCGCCATGGCCGACGCGTCGAACGAGCGGAACGAGCGGTACCAGCGGGACGAGGGGGACGAGGACGGGGCAGCGCGGGGGGAACGGCGGGAGGTGCCGCTGCCCGAGCTCCGGGCGGGTGACGCCGACCGTGAACGGGTCGCGGAGCGGCTCCGGGACGCCCTCGCGGAGGGGCGGCTCGACATGGACGAGTTCCAGGAGCGGCTGGACGTCGTGTACCGGGCGAAGACGTACGGCGAACTGGAGCCGGTCACCCGGGACCTGCCGGCGCCCGGCGGGACCGCCGTCCCGCTGGTGAAGCGGCCCGCCGCCGGCACCGGGGGCGAACCGGACCTGGCGTCGCGGATCACCGGCGGCCAGGGTTCCTCCGACTGGGGGATCGCGGTGATGTCGGGTTTCCAGCGGGTCGGACGGTGGGTGGCGCCGCGGCGGTTCAACGCGGTGGCGGTGATGGGCGGCGGCGTGATCGATCTCCGCGACGCCTACTTCGCGGACCGTGAGGTCGTGCTCAACTGCGTCGCGGTGATGGGCGGGGTGGACATCATCGTCCCGCCGGGTGTCGAGGTCGTGATGCGCGGCGCGGGGCTCATGGGCGGGTTCGACCACGACACGCGGGGCGACGACACGGGCCCCGAACCGGGGGCGCCGCGGGTCGTCGTCACCGGGTTCGCGTTCTGGGGCGGTGTCGGCGTCCGCACCAAGCGCCCCA
>NZ_JACADT010000038.1:0-15849 GCF_013421635.1 Streptomyces sp. UH6
GCCGGGACCGACGCTCCTCACGGGTGTCCGGGGCGGGCATGCGCGGTGTTTCGGCCACGTGCGCACCGGCATCGCGTGCCGTCACGGCGTGCGCGTCACGGCCCCTCGGAAGAGGAACCGGGGCGCCGACCGGGGCTCGGAACACCCTCCCACCTGGGCAGATCCCCCGGGCCCCTCCTCGGCGGCGATCCGCTCGGACTCGTCGGCCGGCAGGCACCGCCCCACGGGCGCCGCCGGGGCGGTCCGGGGTTCCTCGGCGCGGCGGAACGCCGGTCGCTCCACCGGTATTCGAGTGCCCGTGTATTTCCACTCCCTCGAAATTCCAGCGGAATTGTGGAATTGCACGGATCCCGGACCGGAAACACGTCCTCCACGTCATCGGGTACGCACTTCTGCGCGTCACCGCCCGGGCGATCACGCGAAGAACCGCCGGGCCGAGGGGCATGACGACCGCGACCGGTGGCCACGGCCTTCAGCCTGCCGAGCCGGACACTGGACGCGACGCCGACCGTCGCTGCGGGCGGTCGACGACGTCGTGGGCCACTCCCGGCGCACCTGGGCCACCCTCGTGGGCGTCCACGCGCGCCCCCGTCACGCTCATCGACGACCGGCGCGAGCTGTACGCCCTGTCACCGCCCAGGCGCGACCACGGCCGGCGGTCGATCGGATGCCGGTCAGTCCACCGGGTCGGGAGCGGTGCGATCCGGGGCGGTGCGGTCCGCGGCGGATCGGTCCTGGTGGGGTACCGGGCAGCCGCGCAGGCCCGGGGTGGGGAAGGTGCCGAGGTCCTCGATGCGGTAGCCGGAGGGGTAACCCGGGTAGCTCTTGATCTCCGGATTCTGGCGGGCATGGTGCGGGCGCCGACGGGGCGGGAGCAGCCGGACGACCCGGGCGCGCAGGCGGAGGAGTCCGTGGACGACGGCGCGGACGGCGGGGTGAGGGCGGGGGTAACGGAAGGCGCGGCGCAGTGGCTCGTCGAGGAGGGACACGGTTCCGGCGCGCAGCAGCGGTGCGAGGAAGCGCGGGTACCAGGAGGCCATCAGGGCGAGGGTGGCGTCCGAGACCTGGCGGGAGCGCTCGTCCCAGGCGAAGTGGGCGGCCTCGTAGGAGTCGAGGAAGTGCTCGAACTCCTCGTAGGTGCGGGGGATGTCCTTGATGCCCATGTGCTTGCCGAGCGTGCGGTAGTAGTTGGCGGTGGCGCGGCGTTCGTGGTCGGTGAGAGGCCGCCAGCCGAAGGAGTCCAGCCAGCGGGCCGGTGTCACCACGAAGGTGCACAGCACGTAGCGCATGTCGTCGTCGGAGATGTCGTAGCTGCGGTGCATGCGGTTGACGCGGCGGATCGCGGTACGGCCCTGCTCGCTGTCGAAGCCGTGTTCCACGACGGCGTCCAGCAGGAGGGAGGTGTCGTCGTACCGCTTCTGCGAGCGGTCGGTCATCTCCGCCGTCTCGGCCAGCAGTCGTCCGATGGAGGGGACGGCGTAGGTGCGGTAGAGGGCGAGTTCCAGTGCGCGGGTGTGGTCCCAGGGGAACTCGTAGGTGGCGACGAGGCGGTAGATGGTGAGGAAGTCCCGCTCGGGATCCAGTCGTTGGATCTCCTTGAGCCGGTCGTAGCGCTTGCCGCCCACCTCGGTCATCCCTCCGTCGCTGTGGCCCGACTGCCAACTCTAGGCGGTCGACGGGGAGATGTGGGGGCGTCGTCGTCGCTGCGGGTGGGCCGTCGCGACCCGCGCCGCGGTCGGGCCCGCCGGTCGGAGGCGTCGGACGCGTGTGGCACGCTGCGACCCATGGGTGAGGAACTGATCGACACGCAGATGCCCCGGCGCCGGGTGACCGATCCGGAGGAGGCGCTCGCGCTGCTGGAGCGTGCTGTACCCGGTTTGACCGGCCTGCGTCGGCCGGCGCGTGCGGTGATCGACTGGACCGTGTTCGAGGAGGGCCTGGGCGCCCGACTGCCCTCCGATTTCAAGCACCTCGCGGAGTGGTACCCGACCTTCGACATCGGGGGCTTCCTCCTGGTCGCGCTTCCCGAACCGGGCGAGGAAGGCCCGGCTCTGGAGGGCACCCTGGGCGCCCTTGACGTACTTGCCGACGCCTGGCTGGGACCCGGTCCCGGTCCCGGTCTGTCGGCCCACCCGGCGCCCGGTGGGCTGCTGCCCTGGGGCGAGTCGTGCGACAGCGACAAGTTCATGTGGAGCACGACGGGGCCGACCCCGCAGGACTGGGTCGTCACGGTCGCCACGCGCGGCGGGGCGTGGTGGCACTTCGGCGGCGGCGCGGTCCAGTTCCTCGCGGAGTACTGCACCGGGGGCCTGGAACCTTGGGGGTTGCCGCCCATCGACCTGGACATCTCCCCGAGCTGATCCCGTCGCAGGGGGCTTGTGACACCCGTCCGACATGCCTCACCGGGGACGCGTGGGACCGCGGCACCCGATACGGCTTCGAGTCGTACTCCAACACGGCGGGGTGGACCCCCGCCTGAGCGGCCGCGGCGCCTTCCGGCATGCCCCGGGCATCAGGCAGGCGGCTCCGGATCGAGGCCGTGGCGGCGGCCCGTACCGGCGGATCCCCGATCGGTCGATCCTCTGTACGCACATCGGCGTACAGGTGTACGGTCTCGACCCGATGGACCTTTGGGAGCGCTCCCATCACGCTGTACCCAATCCCCCCACATACGAGGAGAAGCACCGTGAAACGCTTATTGGCGCTACTGGCGACCTGTGCGACGGGCCTGAGCCTCGCCGCGCTGAGCACCCCCCAGGCCGCGGCCGCCACCGGCTGCAAGGTCGACTACACGATCACCAGCCAGTGGCAGGGCGGCTTCCAGGCCGGCGTGAAGGTGACCAACCTGGGTGATTCCGTCACCGGTTGGAAGCTCACCTTCGACTGGCCGGACGCGGGGCAGAAGGTCGTCCAGGGATGGGGCGCCACCTTGTCGCAGTCCGGCTCCACGGTCACCGCCGCCGCGGTCGACTGGAACCGCACGCTGGCCACCGGAGCGGCGGCCGACGTGGGCTTCGTCGGCTCGTTCACCGGCGCCAACCCCAAGCCCACGGCCTTCAAGCTCAACGGCGTCGCCTGCACGGGATCCGTCGAAGGCCCCACGCCGACCGACCCGCCGACCACGCCGCCGCCGACCGACCCGCCCGCGACCGGTACCCCCGTGGGCATCAACGGGCAGCTCCGCGTCTGCGGCGTGAACCTGTGCAACCAGTACAACCGCCCCATCCAGCTGCGGGGCATGAGCACGCACGGCCTTCAGTGGTTCAGCAAGTGCTACAACACCGCGTCGCTGGACGCGCTGGCGAAGGACTGGAAGTCGGACCTGCTGCGTACCGCCATGTACGTCCAGGAGGACGGTTACGAGACCGACCCGGCGGGCTTCACCAGCCGGGTGAACAGCCTCGTCGACATGGCCGAGGCCCGCGGCATGTACGCGATGATCGACTTCCACACGCTGACGCCGGGTGACCCGACGTACAACCTCGCCCGCGCCAAGACGTTCTTCGCGTCCGTCGCGGCCCGCAACGCGGCCAAGAAGAACGTGATCTACGAGATCACCAACGAGCCCAACGGCGTGAGCTGGGCGACGATCAAGAACTACGCCGAGCAGGTCATCCCGGTGATCCGGGCCGCCGACCCGGACGCCGTCGTGATCGTCGGCACCCGGGGCTGGTCCTCGCTCGGCGTCTCGGAGAGCTCCAACGAGAGCGAGATCGTCAACAACCCCGTGAACGCGACCAACATCATGTACGCGTTCCACTTCTACGCCGCCAGCCACACGGACAACTACCGCACCGTGGTGAACCGGGCGGCCACGCAGCTCCCGCTGTTCGTCACCGAGTTCGGCACGGTGAGCTACACCGGTGGCGGAGCGGTCGACCGGGCGAGCACCACCGCCTGGCTGGACCTGCTCGACCGGCACAAGATCGGCTACGCGAACTGGACCTACTCCGACGCCGATGAGGGCAGCGCGGCGTTCAAGCCGGGTACCTGCAACGGCACCGACTACAGCAGCAGCAGCGTGCTGACCGAATCCGGTGCCCTGCTCAAGAGCCGGATCAGCACCCCGGACTCCTTCCCGACCAGCTGACCGCCGACGGGGCTCCGGCCGGACCGGAGCCCCGTTCCGACGACCGGGGCGGCGGGGCGACCGCGACCGGCGCGGGCGGCCGGGAGTGAGATCCGGGGGACGGAACAGCCGTCCGTCCGGAGGTCAGGCCCCGGGCCGCCTCGGTCCGTCCCGCAGGGCGACGCGTACGCGGCGGGGGTGGGTGAGCGCCGCCCGGACGACTCGCTCGAGCATTCTGCGGTCCACGTCGACCGGCAACAAGGACCGGTGGCGGTCACCCACCGCGGACACCCAGTGATGGGCCATCACCAGCCGGCCACCGCGTACGGCGGCCGCGAGGCCCGCCGCGTGCCGGACCGGGTCGACGGCCACGCGCAGGACGCGCGGTCCGGATCCGGAACACACGCCGGGGCCGGCGGCGGGCGCCACGTCGTGCTCCGTGACGGTGACACCGACGTAGCCGTTGCCGGAGCTGTGGACGAACAGAGTCACCGCCTTCTCCAGCACCGTGCCCGGCCTGCGGTCGCCCCGGACGACGGCCGCGGCCTCCGGCAAGCCGTCCAGATCGACGTACAGGAACGGCAGCCGCGCCCGCCCGTCACCGCCCGGCATGGCCTCCAGCGTTACCGCGAGCAGCGGTGCGGCGTCGTGGAACGGGGGGTCGGGCACGGTCGAGCGGGGGCCGTCCGCCGAGGTGACCGTCACGTCGAGGCCCTCGGAGGGCAGCCGGGGCCTCTCCCCCGAACCGGCGACCACCGCGGTCAGGCGACGGGATCGACGGTGGGTGCCGTCACGGCTGCGACCCGCCCGTCGGGGTCCAGGATGTCGCTGTTCCGCAACCGGTTCTCGATGTGCTCGAGGACCACTCGCTCGACGTCGCAGACGGCGATGTCGTCGACGACCGTGTGCACGTTGTCCCGGTTGCTCGCGATGGGGGCGCCCGAACAGGCGCCGAAGTACTTGCAGTTGAGGCAGTTCGCGGCCATCCGGGTCTCGGCGGCGGTCGCCGAGGCGTCGAAGCGCGGTCCCGAGAGCAGTTCCTGGAGCGGGGTCGTGAAGATGTTGCCCAGCGATGCCTCGGGGTCCTCGTACGGATCGCCGTAGGCGTAGACGTCCCCGGGCGTGTTCACGACCATCACCGAGAGCCACTCGCGCTGGTTGAAGTAGACGCGCGGCGCGTCGGGGTTGAGGTGGCGCAGCACGATCTGGAAGTGGCTGTCCAGCGGGGAGACCTGCACGGGAGTGTCGCTCTCCAGCCAGAGGTCGGCCATCTCGTTGAGGGCTCCGACGATCTCCGGGACGGTGATGTCGTACGCCGCGTGCTGGTTCTCGTAGGCGCCGTCGAAGAGCGGGAGAACCCTGAAACCGATTCCCGCCTTTGTGTAGAACGAGAAGGTGTCCTTCACCCGCCCCAGGTTCCTCCTGGTCAGCACGGTGATGCAGCCGAAGGGAACGCCTTCGGCACGCAGCCTCTCCATGTTGGCGACGACGTTCTTCTGCTGGTCCCGGCCGGCGATGTTGACACGGAGACCGCTGAAGAGGTCCACGGAGACACCGACGTGGTCGAAGCCGTCCCGGAGAAGTCTGATGCGCTCGTCGTCGAGGACGGTGAGATTGGTCTGGATGAAATTGCTCACCTTCAGCGACTCGCCGAAAATTTCGCGTTGGTCGTCCAGGCTCTTCCAGTAGTAATCCGGTTCGATCATCAATGGTTCGCCACCGTGCCAGACGATGTGCACGTGCGTACGGACCCCGTCCTCCTGGTCCTTTTTCACGTAGTAGTCGCGCATGTGCACGTACATGGAGCGCAGTTGGTCCAGGCTCATCCGTTCACGCTGTCCGAGCTCGGCGAACTCGTAGCAGTAGGTGCACCTCAGATTGCAGAACTTGGATATCTTGATGACGAACTGGACCTGCCTGGACGTTTCCTGTGCCACTCGTGTGTCTCCTCGCGCGCTTCGGAATCGTGGAACCGTGGATCACCGGATGCGGCCCGGACGTACGGTCCGCATCCGGTCCGGAGCCGGTGGGGGGTGTGCGCGGGTCACCGGCCGGTGACGTCAGGACAGGTCGTCGAGGATCCGGCTCAGCGGAGCGGCGTCGGCCGTGTGCTCGGACGACGCCGGCGTGAAGCCCTGGAGATACGGCTGGTAGCGCTGCGAGTAGGGGTTGATCACCTCGTTGTAGACCCTGTTGTAGATCTCGTTGAACTGCCCGAACAGGCCGTCGGCGGACACCGCCTGCTGGTCCGCCTCCGCCGCCTGGGCGGCCAGCACGGCACGTGCCGAGTCGGAGACGGTGACCGTGTTCGCGGGCTCGGCGGCCTGGGCCGCCCCTCCCGCGAACACGGGCATGCTCAGCCCGGCGGCAATGGTCGCCAGATAGGCGAGATAGCGCTTGGAATCGCCCGCTCTCATAACTCCTCCTTTTCCGGGGGACGCGCCCTTCGGACACGAGGAGTCGGGCCGGCACACGGCGCTACAAGTACAAGGTGCGAGCACGACTTCGCATCACGGCGGTACACGTACCTCATGGCCGAAAAAACCGGAGCGTCGACGCCGGAGATCACCCGACCGGTGGGACCGGAGAAATCCGGAAGGACAATGAACACCCTCGTACGCCTGACGCTGCCGGTATTGAAACCGCAACACCCCAGGCCGGTCAACAGGAAGCGAACCCTCCCGTTATGGCTTGCCCATGCTCCGGTACCCCGGGCCAGATATCCGGAGAAGGATTCGGCCGCTCCCGGAAAACCGTTTCCGCCCTCTTTTTCCGGGCGATCCCAGGTGAACCCCGCCCGAGAAGCATCACACCCAATCGGGCAGGATACTCAGGTGGCGAGAACGCGCTGCCGGGCCATTGCACTTCTGAACTTCTTCCACCTCGCCGCTCCCGGGCGAGGACCGCTCAGGGTCCGGGAGCCGACCGTCACCGGCTCGGGTTCAGGACGACGGCCGGAGCCAGCGCCGCGCCGCGGCGAGATTCACTTCGACGTCGTCGCTCCAGGAGCAGACCTCCAGCCACGAGAGGTAGCCGCCTTGCGCGAAGACCAGGACCTCGCCAGGGCACTCGCCGGTTTCGGTGAACAGCTGTGCGTCGGCGGCCACGACGGTGCCGGGGCCCGTCGGCGCGGGCTCCACCGCGTCGGTGTCGAGGTCGAAGGAGGCAGTGCCGCAACCGCACGTGCAGCGGGATCGCACCCTGAGTCGGGGCACCTGCCGTCGGAGGGCGACGTGAAGAGGCTCGTCCGGGCTCAGGACGAGGTCAAGCACGTCGGCCATGTCCTCGGGCAGACTCCCAGTCATGGCGCCACCGTAGCTGACCAGCGGCTTCGGGATGCGCCCGTACCGCTCTTCCCGGCGTTCCTCAGCCGATGTCATCCACGGTGATCCGAGTCCCTACCGTGGGTGTGATCCGTAGGGGCGAGAGCGGACCAGGCCGCTTCGACGGCACTGAGCTTCAGCACAGACGAACTGGCCGACATGGGGCTGGACCGGGTTCCCAACGGGAACGACATGTGGAGTCCGGTGCCGGGGCGCGTGGAGGGGTTGAGGGCTCGAGACGGGCTGTCATCCTGGCCGACGGCGCCCGCACCGGCGGGCCCGTGGGTGACCAGTGCCATCCGTCCCCCGCCCAATGGCGAACTCACGCCGACCGGGCGGACGCTGAACCACGCACTCGCCCACCCCCGCGCTCCCGCGTGTCGGCCGCGCCCGAGGGCTGCGCAGGTCGGGGCTCCGGCGGCAGTTGAGGGCCGCGGGAGAGTACGGGTACAAGTGGCCGAAGTGACGGGGGGTTCTGTCGCGGCAGGACCGTACCGGAGAGGGAATGAGCTGCGGAGGGGAATCCCACGCGCCACAAAGGCACCGGTAGCGCACTGACTTACCGTCAAAGAATCTTCCTCCGACGATGGACCCAGCAGGTTGCCAGGTAGCAAAATGCTTATAAGACGAGTGAGAGGCAGCCACTAGTGACCGAGCATCACGACAGGCTTCACACAGTCGGATGGCCTTTTGCGCAAAGGCGGGATGCGAGGCGACGGACGGCCTAGGATCCCAGCGTCAGCCGCCCCCACGGCACCGCGACAGGTGCCGCCGAGGTGGCTGCGGGCACTGGCCCGCACGGCTGATCGCCGTTGACGCAGCCCGGATTCAGGTCAACGAAGGGTTACCCACGTGTCGGCAGATGAGCAGCAGCAAGACCCGGTCTACCAGGGTCATCGCCTGAGGAAGCGGCTACGGGCCGCCCGGGAGCAGGCCGGGCTGACCCACCTCGACGTGGCGGAGCGACTGGAATGGTCTCCTTCCAAGATCAACCGCATCGAGACCGGCAAGGTGGGCCTCTCGATCACCGACGCCCGGGTACTGATGGACCTGTACGGGATCAGCGACCCGGCCGAGGTGGAGGAGATCACCGAGCTGGCCCGGGCGGCCCGTCGGCCACCGTGGTGGGCGCCCTATCGCAACGCGGCGCCTCCGGAGTTCATGCGGCACCTCAGCTACGAGTCGTCGGCGATCCGCATCTCCGCCTTCCAGTGCACCGTCATTCCCGGCCTTCTGCAGACGGAGGAGTACGCCAAGGTCGTTCTGCGGGACTCGTCGGACCCGGTGAACCAACTGGAGCTACGCCTCCAGCGACAGGAACGCATCGTGCACCGGGGTGGCCCTCGGCTCAACTTCATTCTCGACGAGGCCGCGATCAGGCGGGTGGTCGGCGGGGAACAGACGATGAAGCAGCAGCTGGAGAAACTGCTCACCGTCAATGAACTGCCGAACGTGCAGATCAAGGTCGTGCCCTTCACCGCTGGGCTGTATCCGCAGTTCCGCTCCCCCTACGTCCTCTTCGAATTTGCGGAGGAGGACGAGGATCTGATCGCCTACCTGGAGAAGCCGGACGGCCAGGTGTTCCTCAGCGAGAGGTCTCCGTACGCCGGCATCAAGGGTCCGGACCCGTCCGACTACCTGGATGACTTCTGGACCGTCAACAGGAACTTCGCCGAGGACATCACACCCGAGTTGCTGTTCGGGAACGTGGCATAGAAAGGAACGTGCGACATGGGGGAGATACGACGGCCGGTCCGGGCAGTCGACTGTCACACCGGCTCGCCCGCGGCCTCGTCCGCCGCCTCCGCGTCCTTGACGAACTTCACGAAGGCGAGCCACGTCCGCCGAGAGAAGGCGACGGTCGCACTGTCGGGGAAGCCTGAGTTCCTCACCCACACCCTGCCGGAGAAGGCGAGTTCGAAACAACTGTCGCCGTTCCCGCACACCGAGCTCTTGCGCCATACAAGGGTCACGTTCTCCATGCTGCCGCGGCTCCCACCTTCAGCTCCTCTCGAGCGAGTATCCGGCAGTCCGATGTAGCTGCCAAGAGCACGAGACGACCGGATAAATGCCCATAAGGCATGAAACAAGAGGGCAAAATACGGGCGGCGGTAAGAGTTGTCTCAAAGTGAGGAGGCTGACTGAAAGCCGCTGACACAGCAAAAGGGAGTCCCTTCGGCCGCGCCGGCAAGCACCGGCCGAGGACTCCCTCTGCGAAGCAATCTCCCGATGAGGTCAGGAAAGGAAGCTTCAACCATGCAGTCTAACGGTTCAACGGGCTCTGAACAGCCCGCCCGCGAGAAGCGCAGGCCGCGCACCTGGTCGCGGCTGGCGCGCATGACCGGCACGTCGGTGCTGCGCGGCGCATCCTCGGCGGTCGGCGGCGCCATCGTCTCCTTCGGCCTCTGGTGGCTCCAGAGCCGATGACGCGCCGCGGCGGGCCGCTGCTGTCCGTCCGCGCGCGGACGGCAGCGGCCGCCCCCACACCGGCATCACGGCCGCCGTCGGTGCCGCCGGCTCACCCGGCTGACAGCCCGCAGGGCACGCGTGCTGTCTACGGGCGTTGGCGGAGAGAGGGTGAAGCTGGGCCGAGGACCCCCGCCTGTGCGCTCTCTGGGCCACCCTCTGACGCTCCAGTTGCAGTTCGCTATCTCGGCTGGTCAGAGGCATCTTCTTGCGTCTGTTCGGCTGTCGTGGAGTCAGGTGCCGGAACTTCGCGACCGCCGCCGTAGCGGTCCGTTGTGATGGTCGTGCGGGATGTGCGGCCCGACGTCTGGCCGGCGGAAGTGGAAGAGGCGCGTGTGCGGATCGGTCACCGGTTCGGGCGGGTGGATCTGAGGCGCCGGATGCGGGCCTATGTCCGACCTGCAGGAGCACATCGCCGAGCAACCAGCAGTGACCTGGCCAAGGCCATGATCCGGCGGCCCTGGCCTCGCCGCTGCCGATCACCTGGGTGACCGAGGACTCGGCCCACGGCGAGGAATGGCGGCTGCGGCGGATGCCGGCGTCAGCTACGTCCTGGCCGTCCCGAAGTCCCAGCCCGTCCCCGCGCTGGGCCGCATCGACGAGGCCGCGGCGGGCGGGCCGCTCGGGCACCGAAGTTGCCCATGACCGTCACGTCGTGGGTCTCGGTCGCCCAGTGCCAGCCGATGAACACGAAAGAGCACTCCTCTGTCGTGCGAGCACCTGCTCGACGGTGAGGACGTCTGCCGGGAGCTCATTGACCGGCCCTCTGCGGGGCGTGTCCCTGATGCCGATCAGACGGCCTCGGTCCGGGGGTATTCAATCGCCGGGCACCGGTCCATCACCATGTCGAGGCCCGCCTCCCGTACGCGGTCGTAGGCCGCCTCGTCGACGACCCCGAGCTGGAACCACACCGCCTTGGCGCCGATCGCGACCGCCTCGTCGGCGACCTCGCCGGCCAGGTCGGAGCGCACGAACACGTCGACCACGTCGACGTCGAAGGGGATCGCGTCCAGCGAGGGATAGCCCTGCTCGCCGTGCACCGTCTCCGCCTTCGGGTGCACCGGCACCACGCGCTTGCCGATGCGCCGCAGCACCTGGGCCACGCCGTAGGCGGCGCGGTCCGTGTTGTTGGAGAGGCCCACGACGGCCCAGGTGTCGCCCAGGTCGGTCAGGATCCTGCGGGCCGTGGCGGTGACCTCAGCCGTGTCCGGGACGTCGCTCATGGTTCCTCCTCGTCGTCGGGCGTCGTACCAGGCGAACGGCCCGGGACGTGGCCGCATTCCCTCCGCATACGCTGGTGCTCGAACAAAGGAGCGCTGCACCGCCATGAAGTACCGCCTGCGAGCGATCACCCGTGAGGAGCACCTGGCCTTCGTCGCCCGGCAGACGTCGGTGAGCCACTTGCAGATTCCCTCCTGGGGCGAGGTGAAGAGCGACTGGCGTTCGGCCTCGCTCGGCTGGTTCGACGGCGACGGCCGGCTGGTCGGGGCCGGGCTGGTGCTGCTGCGGTCGCTGCCGAAGGTCCGGCGGTACCTCGCCTATCTGCCCGAGGGTCCGGTCCTCGACTGGTCGGCTGCGGACCTCGGGGAGTGGCTGCGGCCGATGACCGAGTACCTGAGCGACCTCGGCGCCTTCACGGTGCGGATGGGCCCGCCGGTCGTCGTGCGCCGCTGGGAGGCCGCCGCGTTGCGGGCCGCGGTCGCCGACCCGGAGACCCGGTGGCTGCGGGACGTGCCGCCCTCCGGGGAGAACCCGGCGGCGCGGGAACTCGCCGAGCGGCTCCAGGAGCTGGGCTGGCGGCCGGTCACCGCCGAGGGGGAGGACAGCGCGGCCGTCAACCAGCCCCGGTACGTCTTCCAGGTGCCGTTCCGCGGGCAGCCGCTCCGGGACGTCCAGCAGGGCTTCAGTCCGGAGTGGCGGCGCAGCGCGAAGAAGACGTGGCGGGCCGGGGTCGAGGTCGTGCGGGGCGGTTACGAGGACCTGGACGCCTTCCACCGGCTCTACGCGGAGACCGCCGAGCGCGACGGCTTCATCCCGCGCCCGCTCCCCTACTTCCAGCGGATGTGGATCGCCCTGCGCAACGAGCACCCGGACCGGATGCGGCTCTACCGTGCCCGCCACGAGGGCGAGGACCAGGCCGCCGCCCTGATGCTCGCCGTCGGCGACCATGTGTGGCACGCCTATGGGGCCTCGCCCTACACCCGTACGGACGTGTACCCCGACCACGCCCTGCAGTGGCGGATGATGGCGGACGCCCATGAGATGGGAGCGAGCGTCTACGACCTGCGCGGTATCACGGACGCCGTCGCGGGCGACGAACAGCATCTGGCGCAGCTACGGCACCGCCTCGGCACGGGCGGGCAGGCGGTCGAGTACCTCGGGGAGTGGGACTTCCCGATCAGCAAGGTCCTCCACAAGGCACTCGACCTGTACATCGCCCGCCGCGGCGGCTGACGCGGCGCATGCCGCACGTCAGTTGAAGGCGTCCGGGTCGGGGCCGGTGCGCAGCCCCCGGTCGAGGGCGGTGAGGGAGGCCATCTCCTCGTCGGTGAGGGCGAAGTCGAACACGTCGATGTTCTCGCCGATCCGCGCCGGGGTGACCGACTTGGGGATCACGACGTTGCCGAGCTGGAGGTGCCAGCGCAGCACGATCTGCGCGGGAGACCGGCCGTACCGCCGGGCGAGGGTGACGATCGGCTCCTCCCCCAGCACCGCTCCCTGCGCCAGCGGGCTCCACGCCTCGGTGGCGATGCCCAGTTCGGCGTGGACGGCACGCAGTTCGGCCTGCTGGAGGCCGGGGTGCAGCTCGACCTGGTTGACCGCCGGGACCAGCGAGCTGTGGTCCAGCAGCCGGCGCAGGTGCGCGGGCTGGAAGTTGGAGACGCCCGCCGCGCGGACGCGGCCGTCGGCGACCAGCCGTTCGAAGGCGCGCCAGGTGTCCAGGTACAGGTCGCGGGCCGGGGTGGGCCAGTGGATCAGGTACAGGTCGACGTGGTCGAGTCCCAGCTTGGCGAGGCTCTCGTCGAAGGCGCGGAGGGTGGCGTCGTAGCCCTGGTCGGCGTTCCACAGCTTGGTGGTGACGAACAGCTCCTCGCGGGCGAGGCCGGAGGCGGCGAGTGCCTTGCCGACGCCGGCCTCGTTGCCGTAGATCGCGGCGGTGTCGATGGAACGGTAACCGGCCCGGAGGGCGGCGGTGACGGCGGCGGTGGTGTCCTCGTCGGGGACCTGGAAGACGCCGAAGCCCAGCTGGGGGATGGCGACGCCGTTGTTGAGGGTCACGGTGGGGACTGCGGGGAGGGTGGTCATGGTGCTTCCTCGGATGTTCTGGTCGTGCGGGTGGTTCGAGTGATCGAGTGGTTCAAGTGGTTCAAGTGGTTCGAGTGACCTGAGTGGCTCGAGTGGTTCCGGGCCGGGCGACCGCCTCGGGGACGGCTCCCGTCGTGGAACCGGCGACGACCCGCCCGGCGGCGTCGCCTCGGCCGCGCCGGTCGAGGCGTGCGGCGAGCAGGGACAGCAGGAGGGCGACCGCGGCCAGGACGGCGCCGACCCAGTTGGGGGCGGTCCAGCCGAGGCCGCCGGCGATCACCAGGCCGCCCAGCCACGCGGCCAGCGCGTTGCCCAGGTTGAACGCGCCGATGTTGGCGGCGGAGGCCAGGGTGGGCGCGGCGGACGCCTGGTCCAGCACCCACTTCTGCAGCGGCGGCACGGTGGCGAAGCCGAGGGCGCCGATCAGCGTCAGGGTGACGGCGGCGAGCACCTTGTGGTGCGCGGTGAAGGTGAAGAGGAGCAGCGTCACGGAGAGCGCGGCCAGGGCGGTGAACAGCATCGGCATCAGAGCGCGGTCGGCGAGCTTCCCGCCGGCCAGGTTGCCGAGGAACATGCCGAGGCCGAACAGCACCAGCAGCCAGGTGACGGAGGCCTCCGCGTAGCCGGTGACCTCGGTCATCATCGGCGTGATGTAGGTGACGGCGGCGAAGACTCCGCCGTAGCCGAGCACGGTCATCGCCATCGCCAGCCACACCTGCGCGTTGCGGAAGGCGGCGAACTCGGCCCGGACGTCGGGGGCCGGGGGGCGCCCGCTCTCGGGCACCAGCCTGGCGACGCCGAGCAGCCCGATCACGCCGAGCGCGGCGACCGCGCCGAAGGTGATCCGCCAGCCGGCCGCGTGACCGAGGTAGGTGCCGCCCGGGACGCCGACGACGTTGGCCACGGTCAGGCCCATGAACATCAGCGAGATCGCCGAGGCCCGCCTGTGCGGGGCGACCAGGTCGGCGGCCACCACGGAGCCGATCCCGAAGAAGGCGCCGTGTGCCAGCGAGGCGACGATCCGGCCCGCGAGCATCAGGCCGAAGGTCGGGGCGACCGCCGAGAGCGCGTTGCCGACGACGAAGAGCGCCATCAGGAACATCAGCATCTTCTTGCGGGAGACCTTGGTGCCGAGCACGGTCAGCAGCGGGGCTCCGGCGACGACGCCGAGCGCGTAGCCGGTCACCAGCCAGCCGGCGGTGGGGACGGAGACGCCGAAGTCGCCCGCCACCTGGGGCAGTACGCCCATGATGACGAACTCGGTGGTGCCGATCCCGAAGGCCCCGATGGCCAGGGCCAGGAGCGCGAGAGGCATGGGGATGATCTCCCAGTCGTTGTGGAGGGCGGTAACAGGCGAGAACAATAATTGCATGCGCCTGATATTTGCAAGCGCGGGCTAATCCTGGTCCGAGGTAACCGCCGTATGGAAGGATTGAGTCGCCCCGCGGAAGGTCCGCCCGGTAGCCGAGTAGGAGGTCAGCGTGACCGCGACCGACCCCTCGCTCACCGCCCTCGCCGACGGCTGGTGCGCGCTCTCCCTGCTGCACGGCAGGATCGAGTCCTACCTCGAGCGCGCCCTGCAGCGGCACGGCCTGAGCGCGCGGGAGTACTCCCTGCTGGACGTCCTCAGCCGGCAGCACGACGGGGAGGGCGGCCACCTCCAGATGAAGCAGGTGGCGGACGCCGTGGTGCTGAGCCAGAGCGCGACCACGCGCCTGGTGACCCGCCTGGAGGACCGCGGCCTGCTGGCGCGCTACCTCTGCCCCACCGACCGGCGCGGCATCTACACGAACGTCTCCGAGGCCGGTCTCGCCCTGCTCGCCGAGGCCCGGCCCACCCATGACGCGGCGCTGCGCGAGGCGCTGGACGAGGCGGCCGGCGATCCCCGACTGGAGCCCCTGGTGCGGGTGGTGGAGACCGCGCGCACCACCGTCTGACAGTCACCTCCCGTCAGGCCCGCGCGAAGGGTCGGCCCGCTCCCAGGAGGAACGGGAGCAGTTCCTCGTACGCCGGGGCCGTGCGGGGCGTGAACCGCCGGACCTCGCCGCGGAACGAGCGGACCTCGAGCCAGCTCTCCGCGCCCGCCCCGGGGAGCGCGGAGAGCAGACTCCGCAGGTCCTCGGCCTTGCAGACCAGGAACTTCTTCCTCGCCGGGGCGAAGAAGGAGGGCTCGACGTCGAACCGGAGGTCGACCACCGGCCGGGGTTCGCGGTCCCACTCCGCCCGGCGGACCGCCCCGTGTCCGTGGATGCGGGCGTCGACCAGCACCTCGGTGTCGGCGTCGCCGATCTCGCAGTCGAAGACGGGGCAGGCGCTCGCGACGCGGTCCGCGATCTCCGGGAAGGCGTGGTGCGACCGGCCGAGGGCCGGCGAGCAGAGCAGCGCGTGCGTGAACCGCCCCACCGGGGCCGTCAGCCGGATCTTGTGGTGCGGGCGGCCGTCGAACGGCAGGTCGCGGCGGGTGTCGAGGAAGCCGAGGAACGCCCCGACCGCCTCGGGGTCGTGCGAGGCGGCCCGCACGTTGAAACCGATCGCGCCGCGTCCGTCGTCCCGGAGGACCAGGTACTCGTGGAAGCCGGCGGTCGGATCGAGCGCCGGACGGCGACGGCGGTGGATCCCGTCGAAGCCCGCCACCGGCAGGAAGGCGTCCCCGCCCGGCAGGACGTCGAGCACGGGCCGGAGTTC
>NZ_JACADT010000380.1:0-5035 GCF_013421635.1 Streptomyces sp. UH6
CTCGCCGGACGAGCACGTGCTGCTGCTGGTGATCCACCACATCGCCGGTGACGGCTGGTCGCTCGGCCCGCTGGCCGCCGACCTGGCCACCGCGTACGCGGCACGCCGCCGGGGCGAGGAGCCGGGGTGGGCGCCGCTGCCGGTGCAGTACGCCGACTACACGCTGTGGCAGCGCGAGCTGCTCGGTGACCCGGCCGACCCGCGGAGCCGGCACGCCGAGCAGCTCGACCACTGGAAGCGGCACCTGTCCGGCCTGCCGGAGCAGATCACCCTCCCCGCCGACCGCCCCCGCCCCGCGACCCCCACCTACCGCGGCGGTCACCTGGCGATCGAGCTGGACGCCGAACTGCACGCCGGGCTGGTCCGGCTGGGCCGGGAGCACGGCGCCAGCGTCTACATGGTGCTCCAGGCCGCCCTGGCGTCATTGCTGGACAAGCTCGGCGCGGGCACGGACGTCCCGGTCGGCAGCCTGATCGCCGGCCGGACCGACCAGGCGATGGACGACCTCGTCGGCTTCTTCGTCAACACCCTGGTGCTCCGCACGGACACCGGCGGTGACCCGTCCTTCGCCGAGCTGCTGGGCCGGGTCCGGGAGACCGCCCTCGGTGCCTACGCCCACCAGGACCTACCCTTCGAGCACGTGGTGGAGGCCCTCAACCCGTCCCGTTCGCAGACCCGCCAGCCGCTCTTCCAGGTGCTGCTCGCCCTGCAGAACGTGCCCCGCACCGAGTTCACGCTGAGCGGCCTGTCCTCGGAGATCGTCCTGGTCCGGACGCCGACCGCCATGTTCGACCTGGGCTTCCACCTGCTGGAGCGCGGCGGCACCGGGGGAGCGGCCGAGGGCATCGTCGGGCGGGTCGAGTACAGCACCGACCTGTTCGACCACGGCACGGTGGAGACGCTGGTCGCCCGGTGGCTGCGGCTGCTGGCGGCGGTGGTCGCCGATCCGGAGCGCCCGCTGAGCCGCGTCGACGTCCTCACCGCCGAGGAGCGGCACGAGCTGCTGGTCGCCGGCAACGACACCGCCCACCCGGTCCCCGACACCACCCTGCCCGCGCTGTTCGAGGCACGGGTCCGGGCGACGCCGGACGCCCCGGCGGTGCTGTTCGAGGACACCGCGCTGACCTACCGCGAGCTGAACCGCCGGGCCAACCGCCTGGCCCACGCGCTGATCGCGCGCGGGGTCGGCCCCGAGCAGGTCGTCGCCCTGCGACTGCCCCGCTCGGCCGAGCTCGTGGTCGCCGTCCTCGCGGTGCTCAAGACGGGCGCGGCGTACCTGCCGGTCGACCCGGACTACCCGGCCGCCCGCATCGCCTACATGCTGGACGACGCCCGCCCGGCCGTGGTGCTCGACGACCTCGCGGCCGTCGCACCGGCCGGGGACCTCCCCGAGCACGACCCGGCCGTCCCCGCCGACACCCGGCACCCGGCCTACGTCATCTACACCTCCGGCTCCACCGGCCGGCCCAAGGCCGTCGTGATGCCCGCGGCCGGACTGCTGAACCTGCTGGAGTGGCACCACCGGGCCGTCGGCGGAGAACCCGGCACGCGCACCGCGCAGTTCACCGCCCTCAGCTTCGACGTCTCGGTGCAGGAGACGCTGTCCGCGCTGCTGTACGGCAAGACCCTGGTGGTGCCGACCGAGGAACAGCGCCGCAGCGCCGAGCTGTTCGCCCAGTGGCTGGACCGGCACCGGGTCGAGGAACTGTTCGCGCCGAACCTGGTGGTGGAGGCGCTGGCCGAGGCCGCCGAGGAGGCCGGGCTCGACCTGCCGCACCTGCGGCTGGTCGCCCAGGCCGGAGAGGCCATGCGGCTGGGCGGCGCGGTACGCCGCTTCCAGGCGCGCCGGCCAGGCCGGGTGCTGCACAACCACTACGGGCCCGCCGAGACCCATGTGATCACCGCCTACGCGCTTCCGGCCGCCCCGGACGACTGTCCGCTGCCGGTGCCGATCGGCCGCCCGATCGCCAACTGCCGGGCCTACGTGCTGGACGCGGCGCTGCGGCCGGTCGCCCCCGGGGTGCTGGGCGAGCTGTACCTGGCCGGCACCGGGGTCGCCCGCGGCTATCTGAACCGGCCCGCGCTGACCGCCGGGCGCTTCGTCGCCGACCCGTACGGTCCGGCGGGCGCGCGGATGTACCGCACCGGCGACCTGGTGCGCCGACGCGCCGACGGGGAGCTGGAGTTCGCCGGCCGGGTCGACCACCAGGTCAAGGTGCGCGGGTTCCGGATCGAGCCGGGCGAGATCGAGGCCGAGCTCACCGCGCACCCGGACGTCGCCCAGGTCGCGGTGCTCGCCCGGGAGGACCGGATCGTCGCCTACGTCGTCCCCTCGGACGGGGCGGCGGCGAGCCCGGCCGCGCTGACCTCCTACCTCCGCGACCGGGTGCCGGAGTACCTGGTGCCGTCCGCCTTCGTGCCGCTGGACGCGCTGCCGCTGACCCGGAACGGCAAACTGGACCGGGCGGCGCTGCCCGCACCCGAGGCCGGTCCCGCCGAGGGCGGCCGGGCGCCGCGCACGCCGCAGGAGCAGATCCTCACCGAACTGTTCGCCGAGGTGCTGGACCTCGCCCGGGTCGGCGTCGACGACGACTTCTTCGCGCTGGGCGGGCACTCCCTGCTCGCCACCCGGCTGGTCTCACGGGCCCGCGCGACCCTCGGGATCGAACTGGAGCTGCGCACCCTCTTCCGCACCCCGACCCCCGCCGGGCTGGCGGCCGGGCTGCACGACGCCGACGCTGCGCGGCAGGCCCTGGTGCCGCGGCCCCGCCGTGAGCCGATGCCGCTGTCGTTCGCCCAGCGCCGGCTGTGGTTCCTCCAGCAGTTCGGGGCGCCGAGCGCCACCTACCACATGCCGTTGGCCCTGCGGCTCTCCGGCGACCTCGACCGGGACGCGCTGAGCGGCGCGCTCGCGGACGTGGTGGCCCGGCACGAGACCCTCCGCACGGTCTTCCCGCACACCGCCGGAGTCCCGTACCAGCGGGTGCTGGACACCGCCGACATCGCCGTCCCGCTGACCGTACGGACGGCCGCCGAGACGGAGGTGCCCGCCCTGCTGCGCGAAGCGGCGGTGCGCGGCTTCGACCTGACCTCGGAGGTACCGCTGCGGGCGGAACTGTTCGCCCTCGCACCGGACGAGCACGTCCTGCTGCTGGTCATGCACCACATCGTCGGGGACGGCTGGTCCATGGGCCCGCTCGCCCGTGACCTGGCCGCCGCCTACACCGCCCGGCAGGGCGGCGGCGCGCCGGACCGGCCACCGCTGCCGGTGACGTACGGTGACTACACCCTGTGGCAGCACGAGATCCTGGGCGACGAGCACGACGCCGACAGCGTCTTCGCCCGCCAGGTCGCCTACTGGAAGGAGGCGCTGGACGGCCTCCCCGACCAGCTGCAGCTGCCGGCCGACCGGCCGCGCCCGGCCGCCATGTCGTACGGCGGCGCCCTGCTGGAACTGCGCATCGACGCCGAACTGCACGCGGCGCTGGTGGAGTTGGCCCGGCGCTCGGGTGCGACCCTGTTCATGGTGCTGCAGGCGGCACTGGCCGCGCTGTACACGCGGCTCGGCGCCGGCACGGACATCGCGATCGGCAGCCCGGTCGCGGGGCGCACGGACGAGGCGCTGGACGATCTGGTCGGGTTCTTCGTCAACACGCTGGTGCTGCGGACCGACACGAGCGGTGACCCGAGCTTCGCGGAGCTGCTGGGCCGGGTGCGGGAGACGGCGCTGTCGGCGTACGCGCACCAGGACGTGCCGTTCGAGCACCTGGTGGAGGCGCTGAACCCGACCCGCTCGCTCTCCCACCACCCGCTGTTCCAGACCGGTCTGGTGGTCCAGAACGCCCCCGGCGGCGACTTCGCACTGCCGGGCCTCAAGGTCTCCGGGATCGCCGTGCTGACCGGGACCGCGCGGCTCGACCTGACCTTCGGCTTCGCCGAGGAGCACGGAAGCGACGGCGCGCCGGCCGGACTC
This sequence comes from Streptomyces sp. UH6, assembly GCF_013421635.1. Lineage (NCBI taxonomy): Bacteria > Bacillati > Actinomycetota > Actinomycetes > Kitasatosporales > Streptomycetaceae > Streptomyces > Streptomyces sp. UH6. Next base: position 3,974 of record NZ_JACADT010000380.1, read on the forward strand.
AGCGGCGCGGTCGAGTACAGCACCGACCTGTTCGACCGCTCCACCGTCGAGGCCCTGGCCGCCCGGTGGACCAGGCTGCTGGCCGCGGTCGCCGCCGCGCCCCACCGGCCGATCGGCGCGATCGACCTGCTGTCCGCGGAGGAACGCGGCGAGCTGCTGCCCGCCGCCGAGGAGACTCCCGCAGCATCGAGCCTGCCGGAGCTGTTCGCGGCGCGGGTGGCGGCGACGCCGGACGCGATCGCGCTGGTCGGTGACGGGAGGGAGCTGACGTACGGCCAACTCGACGCGTGGGCGAACAGGTTCGCGCATGCGTTGATCGCTCGGGGTGTGGGTCCGGAGCGGGTGGTGGCGGTGGCTCTGCCGCGGTCGGTGGAGTCGGTGGTGGCGGTGCTGGGCGTGCTGAAGGCCGGGGCGGCGTATCTGCCGGTGGATCCGGCGTATCCGCCGTCGCGGATCGCGTTCATGCTGGAGGATGCTGCCCCTGCCGTGGTGGTCGACGACCCCGCGGTGGTGGCCGAGGTCTCGGGTTGGCCGGAGACCGATCCGGGTGTCGTGGTGGACGTCCGGCATCCCGCCTACGTCATCTACACCTCGGGCTCGACCGGCCGCCCCAAGGGCGTCGTCGTGAGCCACGCCGGGGTGTCCGGCCTGGTGGCCGAGCAGGTCGACCGGCTCGGCGTGGCGCCGGGCAGCCGGGTGCTCCAGTTCGCCTCGCCCAGCTTCGACGCGTCCTTCTGGGACCTGTGCGCCGCGCTGCTCACCGGCGCCGCCCTCGTCCTGACCCCCGCCGAGGACCCGCTGGAGGCCCTGGCGGACCGCTCGCTCTCCGTCACCCATGTGACGCTGCCGCCCTCCGCCCTGGCCGCGCTGGACGGCGCCGAGCTCACGGCCACCACCCTGGTGGTGGCGGGCGAGGCGTGCCCGCCCGAGCTGGTGGAGCGGTGGGCACCCGGGCGCCGCATGATCAACGCCTACGGCCCGACCGAGACCACGGTGTGCGCCACCATGAGCGACCCGCTGCCGCCGGAGGCCGGCGTGCCGCCCATCGGGCGACCGGTCGCG
>NZ_JACADT010000381.1:0-4998 GCF_013421635.1 Streptomyces sp. UH6
ATGTTCTTCGTCAGGGTGATGACGTCCTTCGTCATGCGTGTTTCACCTGTTCCCCGCGTGGACGGTCTGGATCAGCCGGCTGGGCCGCCCCCGCTGCACCAGCACGCCGCGCCCCGGCGGCTGCGCACCGGCGTACACACCGGGGAAGAGCTGGCCCTCGCCGCGGTCGCCGGCCATCACCAGGGCCGAGGCGCCGGACTCGCGCAGCCCCAGCAGCAGCGGCTCGTACAGGCCGCGCGCGGCGCCCGCGACCCGTCGGGTGACGACGAAGTGCAGACCGATGTCGACCGCGGACGGGATGTACGGCACGAACGGCGCGAGGGGCTGCTGTCCCGCGGTGGTGAGGACGTCGTAGTCGTCGACCAGGATCACGATCCGCGGCCCGGAGAAGCTGCCCGGCTCCAGCTCCTCGCCGTCCGTGCCCTCGTCGGGCAGCCGCTTCTCCAGCTCCGAGGCGATGCCCGCGGCGAGACCCGCGGCCAGTTTGGAGTTGTAGGCGTAACCGCCCCGGTACTCCTCCGGGATGGCGCCGCGCAGGCCGCGCCGCGGGTCGAAGACGCCGAAGACCAGCTCGTCCTCCCCGTGGCGCTCGATCAGCCCCTGGGCGACCACCTTGAGCAGATTGGTCTTGCCGCACTCGCTGTCCCCCATGACGACCAGGTGCTGGTCGTGCCGGAACAGGTCGAGCAGCACCGGCTCGAGCTGGGTCTGGTCGAGGCCGACCGGCACGCGCCGCGGCTCCGTCACCGCGGTCGGCAGCACGTCGGGCTCCAGCACGTGGGGCAGCACCCGCACCGGCTGGGCGACCTCGCCGGTCCAGGTGGCACGGACCTGGCGGGCGGTGCGCTCCAGCACCGCCCCCAGGTCGTCGGCGTCGGCGAGACCGTCGGCGCGGGGCAGGGCCACCTGGGCGAACAGCTTGCCGTCGGTGAGGACCCGGCCCTTCTCCTCCGGGGAGAGCGTCTGGGCCAGCTTGCGCTCGATGCTGGACTCGCCTGGATCGTTCAGCCGCAGCTCGACCCGGGTGCCGAACTGCGACTGGGTGGCGATGCGCACGTCGTTCCAGCGGAGCATGCCGGCGACGACGTGGATGCCGTAGCCGCCGCCGCGCTTGAGGATGTCGGAGACCGCGTCGTCCAGCTCCTCGAAGTCGTCGCGCAGGGCGCCGAACCCGTCGATCAGCAGCACGATCTCGGTGGACGCCAGCTCCGGCACCTGCCCCGCGGCGCGCCGGGTGCGCAGTTGCTCCAGCGAGTCGATGCCGTGGACCCGGAACAGCTCCTCGCGCTGGTCCAGCATGGCGCGCACCGACTCGACGGTGCGGGCGGCCCGTTCGCGGTCGGCGCGGCCGGCGACCCCGCCGACGTGCGGCAGCCCGGACAGCACCTGGAGGCCGCCGCCGACCAGGTCGAGCCCGTAGACGCCGACCTCCTGCGGGGTGTGGGTGAGGGCCAGCGACAGGGCCAGCGTGCGCAGCAGGGTGGTCTTGCCGGACTGCGGGCCGCCGATCACCGCCGCGTGACCGCCCGCCAGGGTGAGGTCCAGGTACCACTGGCCCTGCCACTGCCTGGTCGGGTCGTCGAGGAGTCCGAGCGGCACCTGGAGCGGGCCGCGCCGCCCGGCCAGCTGCATGCCCCGCGCGCCCACCGCCACCGGCCCCGCCACCTTGTCCAGGGCGACCGCGGAGGGCAGCGGGGGCAGCCAGATCTGGCGCACCGGGCGGGCGCCCGCCCGCTCCAGCTGGTCGATCATCATGCCCATCTGGGTGGGCCCGGTCTCCCGGCGGCGCGCCTTCGGCTCCTCGGCCGTGCCCTCGCCGTCCTCGCCGAGGGTGTTGTACGCCGCGTACTCCAGGGCCAGCGGTCCGCTGTCCTCGCTCTCGCGCCGCACCGGGCCGTTGTAGGCGCCCGAGACGTAGCCGGCCTTGAACCGCTCGTAGTGGCTGGTGTCGACCTTCAGATAGCCGAAGCCGGGCAGCGGGGGCAGGTGGAAGGCGTCCGTGGTGTCCAGGACGGTGCGCGACTCGTCGGCCGAGAAGGTGCGCAGACCGAGCCGGTACGACAGGTAGGTGTCCAGCCCCTTGAGCTTTCCGCCCTCGATGCGCTGGCTGGACAGCAGCAGGTGGACGCCGATGGAGCGGCCGATCCGGCCGATCGACAGGAACAGGTCGATGAAGTCCGGCTTGGCCGTGAGGAGTTCGCCGAACTCGTCGATCACCACGAACAGGTGCGGCAGCGGATCGAGGTCGGGCCGTCTCTCGGCGCGCAGCGCGGCGTAGTGGCCGATGTCGGCGACGTTGCCCGCGTTCTTGAGCACCTGCTGACGGCGCTTGACCTCCCCGGCGAGCGAGGCGTGGACGCGCTCGACGAGGCCGGCCTGGTTCTCCAGGTTGGTGATCACGCCGGCGACGTGCGGGAGGTCCGCGAACGGGGCGAAGGTCGCTCCGCCCTTGTAGTCGACGAGGACGAGGGCGAGGTCCTCCGGCGGGTGGGTGGCGACCAGGGCGAGCACCAGGGTGCGCAGCAGCTCCGACTTGCCGGAACCGGTCGCGCCGACGCACAGGCCGTGCGGGCCCATGCCGAGTTCGGAGGACTCCTTCAGGTCGAGCAGCACCGGCTCGTGCGTGTCGCCCACACCGATCGGCACCCGCAGGAAGGCCCGCTCGCCGCGCGGCGACCACAGCCGGTCCAGGTCGAGGTCGGCGACGTCGTCGATGCCGAGCAGCTCGGCGAAGCCGACGGGCCCGGCGAGCGGCGCGTCGGCCATCGACTCGGCGGACAGCCGCAGCGGGGCCAGCATCCGGGCGAGGCCCTCGGCGAAGGGGACGCCGATGTCGTCGACGGTGCCGACGGCGGCGATCGGCTCCGGCATGCGCAGGTCCTCGACCTCGACCCGGTCGCCCTCGACGGTGATCCGCAGGCTCACGCTGCCCGGCTCCTGCACCCGCCGGTCCAGCAGGTGCAGCACGGTGACCCCCATGTCGCGCAGCCCCACCGCGTCGTCGGGCCGCGGCAGGTCCACCGCGTCGTCACCGTGCCCGTCGACCACCACCAGCAGCCGGGAGGCCATCGACAGGGCCGCCCGGTCGGACAGCCCCCGGCGGACCTCGGCCGCGTAGGAGGCACGGCGGCGCAGCTCGGGCCCCAGGCGGCGGGCCAGCTGGAGCAGCGAGGGCTCGATGCGGCGGGCGGCGACCGGCCCGTCGAACTGCTCGCCGTCCAGCAGATGGGGCAGCCACTTGGCCCACTCCCAGTCGGCCGCCCGGTCACCGGGCACCGCCAGCGCCATCGCCACGTCGTCCGGCGCGTGGGTGGCCGCGGCCTGCGCCATCAGCGCCCGCGCCACGCGCAGGGTGTCCTCGCGGCTGCCCACGACACTGACGTCGCCGACCCGGTCCAGGGGCACGGTGAGGGGGAGCGCGGTGCCGATGCCGAAGCGCGACACCAGCGCGGAGGCCTCGTTGAGCATGAACTCGTCCGGCGGGGTCAGCACGGTGGAGTTGGGCTGGCCCACCTTCAGATCGCGGACGGGCATCTCACCGGTGCCCACCCGGACGCGCAGGAAGTCGGTGTCCGTCCGGCGCCGCTCCCACAGCCGGGCGGGGTCGCGCACGATGTCGTGGAGCGCGTCCGGGGGCGGATTGAGCACCTGGGCGCGCTCCCGCCGCCGCGTCTCCTCCTGGAACAGCTCCTCCCGCAGGTCCTCCAGGTAGGACAGGTACGCCTCGCGCTGGGTGCGGCGGGTGCGCTGCGCCTTGCCGCGCTGGGAGAAGAGCAGGACCATCGCGCCGACGACGGTGACGACGAGGATGATCGCGCCCAGCGCCGCGAACTGGCTGCTGCGGATGACCGTCATCATCACGACGGACGACATCACACCGGCGACCGGGAGCAGCGAGGTGGCGACCGAACCCGCCCTGCCCTCGGGCAGGTTGGGCGGCGCCTCGATGGTGCGCGGCTCGGGGGAGGCGGGGGGCCGGGTGGTGCGGGCCGGCCGGTGGATCAGTCGGGTGCTCATCGTCCTTGCCTTTTCCTCGGCGTCCTCGGTGTCGCGGCCTGCGGCCCGCCGGACCGGGGGCTTCGCGGGCCTACGGGTGCGCGGGCCCGTGGGTTCGCCGCCGGGCGGGGCGGGCGGTCAGCGCCTCTTCTGGGAGAGCTGGAAGACCTCCGCCGCCAGCCGGGTGGCGGCCTCCCGGGTGTCGTGGGCCAGCAGCTCGGTGCGGATCGTCCCGCCCGCCGCCAGGTGGCGGTCGTACGGCAGGACCCGCACGCGCGCCCCCGTGGCCTCCAGCCGCTCGGTGGCCTTCGCCAGGTCGACGCCGGAGTGCGGCACGGTCTCGCAGATCACCACCACGGTCGAGGTGGTGATGTCCCGCGGCAGCCCGCGCATCCACTCCAGCACCGCCAGCGTGCTGGCCACGCCCTCCAGCGTGGCCGGCACGGTGAGTACCCGGGCCTGCGCGGCGGACAGCGCGGTGCGGGCGACCTCGGCCGGCATGGTCTCGCAGTCCACCACGGTCACCCCGAAGTAACGGCGGGTCGACACCATGACCCGTTCGTACGCCTTGGTGCTGAGCATGGTGCCGACCTGGCCCTGGCTGGCGGGCAACAGCCAGGCGTTGCCCGGCAGTTTGACCAGGTAGCCGGTGACGTCGAGCAGCGTCATCTGCGGTTCGACCAGGTCGGCGAGGTCGCCGGTGGTCCAGCGCAGGCTCTCCGCGCCGAGCCGCAGCGGCAGCGAACCGAGCGCCGGGTCGGCCTCCACCACCAGCACCGGGTCCTGCCGGTAGTGCGCGAACGTCGTGCCCAGCAGCGCGGCCACCGTCGTCTTGCCCGACCCGCCGCGGATGGACGTCACCGCGATCTGACGGCCGGTGGTGACCGGCTGCTGCAGCACCTCGGCGGTCGCAGTGGTCTCGGCGACCTCACGGGCGGCCGACGAGGAAACGGTTCGCCGCACCGCCCGCAGGGCACGGGCCGCGAACGGTTCCCCCCGGCG
>NZ_JACADT010000382.1:0-4993 GCF_013421635.1 Streptomyces sp. UH6
GCCGCGGCCTCCAGCTCGTACGCCGCCTCCAGCAGCGTCCGCTCCTCCCCGATCCGCCCCGAGAGCATCACGCCCACCGGCAGGCCGTCCGCGGTGCGGCCCGGCGCGGGCAAGGAGACCGCGGGGCTGCCGCACACGTTGTTGACCGGCGTGAACGCCACGTACGACTTCAGCCGGGTGATCAGCTCGGGGAACGGCACGGCCGGCGACAGGTGCCCCAGCCGAGGCGTGGTGTGCGCGAGGACGGGGGAGAGGACCACGTCGTACCGTGCCGCGGAGTGCTCGTACGCCTCCCACGCCGCGCGCCGCAGGCGCCGCAGCACGGCCGGGGTGGAGTGCCACCGCCGGAGGTACTGCCCGCGCAGGCCCTGGCTGAGGCCGTCCATCCGCCGCCGGTCGAAGCGCCGGTCCATCAGCAGGCGGCCGGTGGCGCCGGCGAGGAACGCCAGCATCCCCCAGTAGGTGACGAAGTCCTCCTCGAACCGCGCGTCCAGCGGCATCCGGTACGGCTCCACCCGGTGCCCGAGCCCCTCCAGGGTGGTCGCCGTGGCGGTGACGGCGGCACGGGTGACGTCGTCGGTGACCGTCCCGGTGGGGGAGTCCAGGAGCAGGCCGACGCGCAACCGCCGCCCGCCCGGCCCCTCCACCCTGCCGATCGGCGGCAACTTCGCCGCGGGGCGGGCCAGTTCGGCGGCGGCGAGGAACGCCGCGGTGTCGCGCACGGTGCGGGTCACCGCTCCGTCCACGACGATGTCGATCGGCAGGCTGCGCCCCGTCTCGTTCGCGGCCATGCGGCCCCGGGTCGGCTTGAGCCCGACCAGACCGCAGACGGCGGCGGGGATGCGGATGGAACCTCCGCCGTCGTTGGCGTGCGCGATCGGCACGGCCCCGGCCGCGACCAGGGCGGCGCTGCCCCCGGAGGAACCGCCCGCCGAGAACTCGGTGTTCCACGGGTTGCGGACCGGTTCGGCGTCCTCGAACTCGGTGCTGGCGTTGAAGCCGAACTCCGGCAGGCGCGTCTTGCCCAGCACGGTCATCCCGGTGGCGGTGAACTGCCGGGTGAACGGGGCGTGCCGCGGGGCCGGGCGCGGGGTGAAGGCGGCGGTGCCGTGACCGGTGGGCAGCCCCGCGTAGGTGGTGTTGTCCTTGACCAGGGTGGGGATTCCCGCCAGCGGGCCGTCCCCGGGCGCCGAGGCGATGCCCGCCTCGAAGGCCTCCACCCGCATCGCGTGGAGCCTGCCGTCCACGGCGCGTATCCGCTCGGCCGCGGCCCGCGCCACCTCCGCCGCGCTCACCTCGCCCGCCTTCAGACGCGCCAGCAGCCCGACCGCGTCGTCCGTGCCGAGGGCGTCGTCCCGGAAGGCGAGCACCGGCGCGGGCGCGCCGTCCGACACCGGGTTGACGGACGCGTCGGCTGCGGTCATCGGGTCCTCCGTACGTCGGGCGGCTGCCCCGGGCCCGGGGCACGGCGAGCGTACTCGGATCGTCGGCGGGCCCGACAGCCCCCCGCGGAGGGCGGCGGCACACCCCCGTCGTGCGCGGACGCCGAGGTGGGGGATAGGTTCCCCCGGACCCCGGCGGCGGCCGGGGAGGAGCGAAGAAGGAGGGAAGCGGATGACGAAGGTCGACCTGGTCGAGGACGGCGGCCGCTGGACGCTGACACTGGACGACCCGGACCGCCGGAACTGCCTCGACGAGGCGATGTGCCGCGAGCTCGGCGAGGCCGTCGCCACGGTGGCGGGAGACCCGGACGCCCGGACCCTGGTGGTCACCGGGGCCGGCTCCGCGTTCTGCGCCGGTGCCGACCTGCCCGCGCTGTTCGGGGACACGGGACGGCCGGTGGCCGAGGTGCGCGAGCACCTGCACCGTGTGTACGAGAGCTTCCTCGGCCTGCGGAAGCTGAGGATCCCGACCGTCGCCGCGGTACAGGGGCCCGCCGTGGGCGCCGGGTTCAACCTCGCGATGGCGTGCGACGTCCGGGTGGCGGGTCCGCGGGCCTCGTTCGCGGCGACCTTCACCCGCATCGGGCTGCACCCGGGCGGTGGCTGCACCTGGTTCCTGGTCGACGCGCTGGGCCCGCAGAAGGCACTGGCCCTGCTGCTGGACGGCGGCACGCTGGACGCCGGGACGGCGGTGCGGGAGGGGGTGGCGCTGCGCGTCGCCGAGGACCCGGTCGCGGCCGCCCACGAACTCGCCGCCCGCTGGGCGGCGGTGGACCCCGCGCTGGTCAGGGACATCAAGCGGGCGGTCGGCATCGCCCGGACCGGCGACTTCGGCGCGACCCTCGAGTTCGAGTCCTGGGCCCAGGCGTCCACCGCCACCGGTGAGGAGATCCAGCGGGCGGTGGAGCGCTTCCGCAGGCGCTGAAACGGACGGCCGGCTGTGCGTCCGCCGTGCCCGGGGCCGCCGTGATGGGCCCCGGCACAGTTCTGGCGCGGCCCGTCTTGCCGCGGCCGGGAAGCCCTCGGGATGGTGCGGGGACGAGCGCGTTCCCGAGCCGTCCGCGAGAGGTGGAACACCGTGTCACGAGACACCGCGTCACCAGGAGCCGCGCCCCACGGCCCCGAACCCCACGGCCCCGCGTCCCACAACCCCGCATCCCGCGGCGGCACGCCGCATGACCCGGCGTCCGGTGGCACGACGTCACCGCACGCCGCGTCACCTGGTTGGGTGTCACCTGGTTGGGTGTCACTTGGCCGGGTGTCACCTGGCCCTGTGTCGCCCGGCGCCGTGCCGGCGGGCACGTTCGCCCTCGGCGTCGCGTCACGCGAGCTCTCGACGCGACGCTCCGCGTCCCGAGGATCCGTCGTGCTCAGGCGGCTCCTCACCCTGTTGTCCGCACTGGTCGTCCTCTGCGCCCTGCCGGCGCCCGCCCTGGCCGTGGAGGACGGCGCGGGAAGCGCGGACCCGCTCCGCCCGGTGATCTTCATACACGGATCCAGCGGCTCCGGCGGCCAGTTCGAGACACAGGCCCGCAGACTGACCGGCAACGGCTTCCCGGCCGCGCTGATCGAGACCCACGAGTACGACTCGACCTTCGCCACCACCACTCCCGAGGCGGTGTACGCCGCGCTGGACGCGCGCATCGACCGGCTGCTCGAACGCAGCGGCGCCGACCGCGTAGACCTCCTCGCCCACTCGCTGGGCACCCTGCTGACACAGTCCTACCTCCGCGGTTCGCCGGCCCGCGCCGCCAAGGTCGCCCACTACGTCAACCTGGACGGACGCACCTCGCCCGACCTGCCCGGCGGCGTGCCGACCCTGGCCGTCTGGGGCGAGGGGGACCCGTCCCGCGCCGTCGGCGGGGCGCGCAACGTGTACTTCACCGGCCAGGGACACACCGAGACGGTCACCTCCGAGGAGACCTTCGCCGAGTTCTACCGCTTCCTCCACGGCGAGGCCCCGCGCACCACCCGCATCGTGCCGGAGCTGTACATCACCCTCTCCGGCCGGGCGCTGCTGTTCCCCTCCAACGTGCCGGTCGAGGGCGTGCGGCTGGAGATCCACCGGGTCGACCCGCTCACCGGCGCGCGGCTCGGCAGCAGGCCGGAGGCGGTCCAGGTGCTCGGGGCGGACGGCGCCTGGGGGCCCGTCAGGGCCAAGGGGACGGCCCACTACGAGTTCGCGCTGGTGTGGGACGAGCACTCCACCCACCACCTGTACTTCCCGCCGTTCGAACGCTCCGACCACCTGGTGCGGCTGCTCACCAGCCGTCCCGGCGAGGGCGTCTCCGGCCAGGTCGAGACCGGCGACGGGCACTCGGCGCTCACCGTCACCCGGCAGAAGGAGTGGTGGGGCGACCAGGGCGAGGCGGGGGACACCCTCTCCGTCGAGGGCACCCAGCTGCTGAACGCGGCCAACACCCCGCGTGCCAAGCGGACCATCGGCCTCTTCGCCTTCGACGCCGGGTCCGACCGGGTCACCGACCTCTCGGCCCCGCTGTCGCCCTTCTTCGAGACGCCGTTCCTCACCGGCGTGGACGTGTACCTCCCGGCCACGTCACGGTGGTCCCGGCCGCTCACCCTGGTGTCCCGGCCCCGGGGCGAAGGCGGACGGACCGACGTGCTGAGGGTGCCGGCCTGGCCGTCGAGCACCGACCGGATCTCCGTCCAGTTCAACGACCACTGACCACCGGACGCGTACCTGCCCACCTGTGGCCCGCCCGTCGCCGGAGGGAGGTCCCGCGGGCCCCCGCAGACAGGACCGACTTCATGAAGCGCTGCCGGCCAGGGCGTGCCAGGCCGGTCATGCGCGGCGCCGGACGGCGAGGGGTGCCGGGCCATTCCTGTGACGGACCGATGACGGACCTGCCGATCTCCTCCGCCGGCCAGTCGGCGTGCCGTTCCTCGGACCCGTCGCGGTTCCTGCGGCGCACGTGGACGAGCACGGTGTGGTCGTCGGAGGGTTCGTCGAGACTCAGGGTGCGGCAGTTGAACGGCAGGGAGACGGCGGCGTTGTCGGCTTCGCCGCGGATGCCGTGTTCCGGCAGGTCGGGCCACACCAGCCCCGACCACCAGATCTCGCCGATGTCCGGTCCGGCCAGGGCTCGGGCCAGGGCCAGGGCTCCGGCCGGGGCGGCGAACTCTTCCTCGATGCTGCCGACGGTCCGGTATGCCATCGATGCCCCCAGCGGCAGGTGGGAAGCGAGGAAAGCCGGATCGCTGGACAACGCGAGCGCGTGGACACCGCCGTGCAAGCCCGTGGGGTCGACGTCCACCGACACCTCCGGGGGCTCCTGGCCGCCGCGGCCCGGGCTCCACGCGGGACCGGGAAGCAGCACCCCGGTCGTGCACGGCGGGGGGTGTTCAGGGGCCGAGCGTCATCCAGGGCCGGTCCGGCCGGCCTCGCGGGCGGCGCGGGCGTCGGCGAGCGCGTCCAGTTCCCGCATCGCCTCGGCGTGCGCGCTCATCCGCCGGCTCAGACTGCCGTGGGTGACCAGCGCGGCGCCGACGACCGAGGCCGGGACGGAGAGGCCGAGGACCGCCAGCGCCTC
>NZ_JACADT010000383.1:0-4992 GCF_013421635.1 Streptomyces sp. UH6
GCGGGCTCGGCCGTCCCGGCCGGTCCGTCCGGCGCGGAGGGTCCGTCCGGTGCGGGCAGCTGGGCCGGCTGCTCGAGGGAGCCGGCGATCTGCTGGGCGAGATCACCCGTCTGCTGAGCGGTGAGCCCTCTGACCCGGTCCGAGGTCACCGTGATCTCGGTGCCGTCGGGGCGGGTGATGGTCACGGTCTGGCTGCCGCTGCGGTTCTGCACCCAGGCGACCACCGCGGCCGCCAGTACGGTCGCCACGCCTCCCGGAGCCAGGAGCAGCGTGATGATCTCGGAGGCCGACCCCATGGTGCCGGGTTCCGGCGTCTCCCCGGAGCCCCGCTTCACACGACCGCGCAGCTCACGCTGGCGACCGAGCCACCCCCTGAGGTCGTCGGCACTGCTTCGGCCGCCGTCGTCCTGCGCCGTGATGGCGATCTGCATGATTCTCCTGCTGCTGCGGTCGTCCGGCCCAACTACCGCTCACCATACCGACGTTGGCCCGTTCGCCAGGCAGGGCGGTCAGGCGGCGACGAACAGGGGAGCGCCGCGGTGGCGCCGGACGTGTCCGCGGCCTGACGCGCCGTCCGGGGGCGTGAGCCCTCTCGTCCCCACCGGAGCCGCCTCTCCGTCGGGAACGTGCCTGCTCTTGACACGCATGCGGCGCTCCTCGGGTCGTGTCGGGAGGCCTGCGCGTGGACCGTGGTCCATGATCCTGATCATGAGCGACTCCGGATCCTCCGCCGGCCCGCCGGCCGAGTCGACACGGCGCCGGGTGCGCCGCCGGGCGCGGATGACCGGCCGTGATCCGCAGGAGCCGGGCCGGACCGCCACGCCGCTGGAGCTGTTGTTCGACCTGACGTTCGTGGTCGCGGTGGGTACGGCCGCCTCGCAGGTGGCGGAGATGCTCGCCGACGGACACGTGGGGGCAGCGGCTGCCGCGTTCGCCCCGGCGATGTTCGCGATCGTGCTGGCCTGGATCAACTACAGCTGGTTCGCCTCCGCCTTCGGCACCGACGACTGGCTCGACCGGGCACTGACCATGGTGCAGATGATCGGCGTCGTCGTGCTCTCCCTCGGGCTGCCGGCGCTGTTCCACTCGGTCGAGAGGGGAGAGCGCCTCGAACTGAGGGTGATCGTCGCCGGATACGTCGTGATGCGTCTCGCCATGATGGCGCAGTGGTCCCGCGTCGCACGCGAGTCCCCGCCCTACCGGCGGGCGGCACTCGCGAACATCTGCTGGACGGCGCTCGCACAGATCGGCTGGGTGGCCCTCTGCCTCGCCCGGCCTCCGCTGGCCGCCACCCTGGCCGCCTTCGCCGCGCTGGCGGTACTGGAACTGCTCGTCCCCGTGCTCTCCCAAGGCGGTGCCGGTGGTACCCCCTGGCACCCCCATCACGTCGCCGAGCGCTACGGCCTCTTCGCGATCATCACCCTCGGCGAAGGCGTCGTCGGCACCGTCGCCTCGTCCGGCGAGCTGCTCGGAGGCGCGGACGGTACGCACTGGACCGGCGACGCCGTCGCCGTCGTCGTCGCCGGTGTCGGTCTGACCTTCGGCATGTGGTGGGTGTACTTCACCGTGCCCTTCGGCGAGATCCTCGCCCACCGCCGTCGGCGCGGCTATCTCTTCGGCTACGGCCACATGCCGCTGTACGCGGCCGTCGCCGGCACCGGAGCGGGGCTGCACGTGGCCGGTCTCTCCCTCGAACACCACGCGAAGACCGGTGACGTGGCGGTGGTCCTGTTCCTGGCTCTGCCGACCGGCCTGTACCTGCTCACCGTCCACCTGCTGCGGGCCCTGCTGCTTTCCTCGTGGAGCCGCTTCCACCTGCTGCTCACGCCCCTGACCCTGGTGATCCCCCTCGCGGCCGTCCTGATGGCCCTGGCCGGCGCCGGGGTCGCCGCCTGCCTGCTGGTCGTCATGCTGGCCCCGTTCGTCCCCGTCCTCGCCCACGAGATCACCGACCACCGCAGACGCCGCGAACTCCACGCCACCCGCCTCGACAGCGCCACCTGACCGACTGGAACGGTTGGACACGGGGTAGATGCCGCCGATCCGCGCGCTGTCCGGATCGAGCTCGGAGGCCGGCACGGAGCGGGCAGTGCTGCCGCTGGACAACCCCACTGAGAGGTCGCCGTTGATGTACCGGTAGCGGTTGCCGGGACACGGGGGAAGCGAGGGGCGACGCCGGCGGCCGCGGGTCGACCTGCTCGGACAGGCACCCTCACTGACCGCGAGGGCTGACCTTCGCCGGGCAGGCGGAGATCCGCTGGCACGTCGGAGCGGGTCGCGCAGACCGTCGGGAAGCCCGCTGTGGTCACGTCTCAACGCAATGGTGAAGGAAACGTTCAGAGTCCCCTCTTCGTAGCTGATCCCTGCCGCATCGTGCCTGCGGCAGGGACACTGTTGTGCACTGATTGCCGTACCAGCTCGCGTGCGGGCCCGCTGTTGACGGCACCGGAACCGGTGGTGGGAGGGCGCGGAGCCGGTGACGGCGCGTCCTCCAGGGGGAGAGGGAGAACCATGGAAGACCTGCGGGCAGGGGATCCGCGCTCGGTCGGGGGATACCGCTTGCTGGGGAGACTCGGGCGGGGAGGCATGGGCCAAGTGTTCCTCGGCAGATCGCCCGGCGGCCGACCGGTGGCGGTGAAGGTGGTCCACGCAGAGCTGGCGGCGGACCAGCGCTTCCGTCGCAGGTTCGCCCGCGAGGTGGAAGCGGCACGTCAGGTCGGAGGTTTCTTCACCGCCCATGTGGTGGATGCGGACCCACAAGGTGATCCGCCGTGGCTGGTCACCGCCTACATCCCTGGTCCGTCCCTCCGTGAGGCCGTCGAGCGCTACGGGCCGCTGCCGGAAGCTTCCCTCGGACCACTGGCCGCAGGACTGGCGGAGGGCCTTGACGCGGTGCACACACAGCGTCTGGTCCACCGCGACCTGAAGCCGGGCAACGTGCTGCTCGCGGCGGACGGCCCGCGGCTGATCGACTTCGGCATCGCCAAGGCCGTCGAGGACACCCACCTGACCCACACCGGTGCGGTGATCGGTACTCCTGGCTTCATGGCGCCTGAACAGGTGGTCGGCAACGAGGCCACAGCGGCGGCGGACGTGTTCGCTCTCGGAGCGGTCCTCGTCTACGCGGCGACCGGTGAGGGGCCTTTCGGTCAGGGTGCCACGCACGCTGTCAACTATCGCGTCGTGCACGAGGAGCCGGACCTGTCGATGGTGCCCGGTCCGTTCGTGCATCTGGTGGGAGCCTGTCTGCGCAAGGACCCGCAGGCTCGTCCCGGGGTATCGGAGATAGCGGATCTGGTGCCGGGCGGCCACCTGGCGGGACCAGCATGGCTCCCGGGCGACATCACCACACTGATCGACGATCGCCGGACGGCGATGGCGCCCCAGGGCGACCGGCGGACCACGCCGTACACGGAGCCCCGGACGACCCGGTGGGAGGAAACCGACGGCACCGGGCCCGCCGCGCCGGGGCCTCGCGCGCCGGAGCCCGACCCCAGAGTGCCAGAGGTCTTCCAGCTCAGCACCGCCGCGTCGCGGGCGGCCGAGTCGGTGAAGAGCCTGGTGTGGGGCCTGTTGTCCGTACCCGCGCTGGGCCTGGCTCTCTTCGTGGTGGGTCTGCTCATCGGCGGCGGGGACGAGGATGGGGCGACGAGTTTTGCGCTGGACGTGCTGTTCTCGACGCCCCTCGGCTATCTGTGGATCATGGCCGCCGTCTTCCAGGCCCTGGACCGGGGAAAGTTCGACGGATACTGCCGTCTCGTCGTAGGACAGCAGGGGATCAGCTTTGTGGACGAGCGCGCTGTCCGCCTCAGGGACCAGTCGGTCTCCATCCCGTGGGACCGTCTCCAGCGTGTTCGAGCGACCTCCGAGGCGGCCAGTCTTGCCCTGAAGGCGACGTTCACCGAGCAGCACGAGCCCGAGAAGAAGTGGGCCGACCGGTACAGCATCCGGGGCGCGGACGGCGAGCACACCCTGTGCTTCATCAGAGTCAGGAACGGTGAGGACGCCGCTGTGGTGCCCCGGCTGCGTTCCGCGCTGGCGGGATTCGCCGGCCGGCGGTACGGCGAATAGGCGGACAAGACCTCACCCGCGGCTGTGCACCCGTGCGGCCCACGTCGGCGACGGTGGTGATGCCGTCCTTGACGGGCCGCAGCGCACCTGCGCGTCGGAGGGAAGGGACGGGTAGCGGCTCGTGCCGCGCCTGCCGCGCGATGCGGAGGGGTGTTCTCCGCCGCCAGGGCCGGCCGGCGGGCCACGGGCCGGGCTCCGTCGGGCGGCGTGCGAACCGGTGCCGCGGGGAGCCCCGGGACTCCTCGACGGCCGGCCGAGCGGCGCTCTAGCAATACCCCCCTAACCTGGCCTGTGGCCGGGACTCAGAGACCCGCGGCCCGATTCCGGAAACCGACACGTTTCTCGAGGAGATCGGATGAGCAACGCCAGCCGACCGGACATCGCCGATCAGGGGGCCGCCCGCGAGATCGCCCGGACCATCGGGGCGATCCGCCGCTCGCCGGTGGAACAGGTACGTCTCGACGCGCTGCGGCTGACCGGCTCACCCCGGTCGGAGGGCGAGGACTCCCGCCACGTGCGGCTGCTCGGCGAGGCCGAGACCGCGCTGCCGCCGATCGTCGTGCACCGGGCGACCATGCGCGTCGTCGACGGTGTCCACCGGGTGCGCGCGGCCTCTCTGCGGGGCCTGGAACGGATCGACGCGCAGTTCTTCGAGGGCGGCAAGGACGAGGTGTTCGTGCTGTCCGTCGCCCTGAACACGGCCCACGGACTGACCCTCTCCCTGGCCGACCGGACGGCCGCGGCCCTGCGCATCCTGACCACGCACCCGGACTGGTCGGACCGGAGCGTCGCCACGGTCGCGGGCATCTCCGCGACCAAGGTGGCGCGCCTGCGGCACGACGTGGCAGCCACCGGTGCGACGTTCCGCGTCGGACGTGACGGCCGGTCACGTCCCGTCGACGCGGCCGCCGGACGGGCCCG
>NZ_JACADT010000384.1:0-4978 GCF_013421635.1 Streptomyces sp. UH6
GGCCGCTCGCCCCGCGCCTCCTTGCCGCCGGGCTCGCCGGCCGAGGCGGCGGCCTCCATCGCGCCGTCCGGCCGGTGCCGGGTGCGCCACATCTCCCAGCCGGACCGCAGCATGCCGATCGCCACCCACGCCAGGTAGGCCGCGCCCACGTACTTCACGATCCCGAACAGCATGGCGTTGGTCTGGAACAGCGAGGCCACGCCCGCCGCCGAGAGCGTCATCAGCACGGTGTCCCCGCAGAACACGCCGGCCGCGCCGGCGTATCCGGCGCGTATCCCGCGCCGGGCGGCGACGGAGAGCACGTAGAGGGAGTTGGGGCCGGGAAGCAGGACGATCAGCAGGACGCCGGCCAGGTAGGTCGGAAGATTGACGACACCGAACGACTCGAACATGGCCGGAGTGTCACACGAAATCGCGCTTCTGCCCATCATCCGACCGCTATCCGGACAGGGCCGTCCCGTGAGGGGTGACCTCCCGGGACGGCCCTGTCCGTCGGCTCCCGCTCTCACGCGGTGAGCAGCGGCACCTCGAGGCGCTCGGCCAGGTCGTCCACCGTGATGCCGAAGGTCCGGGTGGCCCTCACCCCTTCCGGGGTGATGTCGAAGACCGCGAGGTCGGTGTAGACGCGGTCGACGCAGCCGAGGCCGGTGAGCGGGTAGGTGCACGTGGGCACCAGCTTCGGGGAACCGTCCTTCGCGAAGAGCGTCATCATCACGAAGACCTTCTTGGCGCCGATCGCCAGGTCCATCGCCCCGCCGACGGCCGGGATGGCGTCGGGCGCGCCGGTGTGCCAGTTGGCCAGGTCACCGCGGCCGGACACCTGGAAGGCGCCGAGGACGCAGATGTCCAGGTGGCCGCCGCGCATCATGGCGAAGGAGTCCGCGTGGTGGAAGTAGGCGGCTCCCGGCAGCTCGGTGACCGGGACCTTGCCCGCGTTGGTGAGATCGGGGTCGATCTCGCCCTCCGTGGCGGCGGGGCCCATGTTGAGCATGCCGTTCTCGGTGTGCAGGACCACCCCGGAGTCGGCGGGCAGGTGGTCGGCGACCAGGGTCGGCTGCCCGATGCCCAGGTTGACGAACGATCCCGCGGGGATGTCCCGGGCCACCAGCGCGGCCATGTCGTGCTTGCCCAGCCTGCCCTGCGGGGCGCCGGTGCCGGTTGCTGTGTTCGTGGCGGTCATGCGCGCTGAGCCTCCTGCACCACGCGGTCGACGTAGATGCTCGGGGTGACGACGGCCTCGGGGTCGAGGCTGCCGGTTTCGACGATCTCGCGGACCTGCGCGATCACCGTGGTGGCGGCCGTGGCCATCACCGGGCCGAAGTTGCGGGCGGTCCTGCGGTAGACGAGGTTGCCCATCCGGTCGGAGCGGTGGGCGCCGATCAGGGCGACGTCGCCCTTGATCGGGTACTCCAGGACGTACGTGCGGCCGTCGATCTCGCGGGTCTCCTTGCCCTCGGCGAGGAGGGTGCCGGCCCCGGTGGGGCAGAAGAAGGCGCCGATGCCGGCCCCGGCCGCCCGCATCCGCTCGGCGAGGTTGCCCTGGGGGACCACCTCGAGCTCGATCCTCCCGGACCGGTAGAGGTCGTCGAACACCCAGGAGTCGGCCTGGCGCGGGAAGGAGCAGATCACCTTGCGGACCCGGCCCTTGGCGAGCAGCGCGGCCAGTCCGGTGTCGCCGTTTCCGGCGTTGTTGGACACCACGGTGAGGTCCTTGGCGCCCTGCCGTATCAGGGCGTCGATCAGTTCGACCGGCATGCCGGCCATGCCGAACCCTCCGACGAGGACGGTGGATCCGTCCTCGATCCCGGCCACCGCCTCGTCGGCCTGCTCGAAGAAACGGGTGCTCATCGGGTTCCTCCGGTGACGTTCTCGAGGACCACGGCGAGTGCCTGGCCCACACCGATGCAGATGGCCGCGACGCCCCAGCGTCCGCCCGACTCCTGGAGACGGCCGGCGAGGGTGCCGAGGATGCGGCCGCCGGAGGCGCCCAGCGGGTGGCCGAGCGCGATGGCGCCGCCCTTGGCGTTGACGATCTCCGGGTCGATCCCCCAGGCGTCCACACAGGCCAGCGACTGCACGGCGAAGGCCTCGTTGAGCTCGACGGCGGCGACGTCGGACCAGCCGATGCCGGCCCGCTTCAGCGCCCGGTTCGCCGCCTCCACGGGGGCGAACCCGAACTCCTGCGGGTCCAGGGCGAAGACGCCGCGCCCGGCGACGCGGGCGAGAGGGTCGGCGCCGATGCGTCCGGCCGCCTCGCCGGAGCCGAGCAGCACCGCCGAGGCGCCGTCGCTCAGCGGCGAGGCGTTGCCGGCCGTGATGGCGCCGTCCGGGCGGAAGGAGGGCTTCAGGCCGGCGAGCTTCTCGGCCGTGGAGCCGGGGCGGATGCCCTCGTCGCGGGTGAGGACGGTGCCCTTGCGGTCCGTCACGACCGGGACCACCAGGTCGTCGTAGAAGCCGTCGTTCCAGGCGGCGTCGGCGAGGTTGTGGGAGCGGGCGGCGAACGCGTCCTGCCGCTCGCGGGAGATGGTGAAGCGCTCGGCCAGCTGCTCGTTGGCCTCGCCCAGGGAGACGGTCCACTCCGCGGGCATGCGCTCGTTGACCAGTCGCCATCCGAGGGTGGTGGAGACCGCGGTGACGTTGCCGGCGGGGAAGGCGCGGTTCGGCTTGGGCAGCACCCAGGGGGCGCGGGTCATGGACTCGACGCCGCCGGTGAGCACGATGTCCGCGTCACCGGTCTCGATGGTGCGGGAGCCGATGATGGCGGCGTCCAGCGACGAGCCGCACAGTCGGTTGACGGTGGTGGCCGGCACCGACGTGGGGAGGCCGGCGAGCAGGACGGCCATCCTGCCGACGTTGCGGTTGTCCTCACCGGCGCCGTTGGCGTTGCCCCAGACGACGTCACCGATCCCGGCGGGGTCGAGTCCGGGAGTCCTGGCCAGGACTCCCTTGACGGCCGTCGCGGCCAGGTCGTCGGGCCGGACGTCGGCGAGGGCCCCGGAGAACTTGCCGAAGGGCGTGCGGGCTGCTGCGTACAGATAGCTCTCGGTCACCTACTCACCGTACGAGCCACGACTTGTTCGCGTCCAAGACCTAGTAGGCATCGATTGATAAGCGCTGGTTATCGATCTCGCTAGGATGGACGCCATGGAACTCCGCCAGCTCCGCCACTTCCTCACCCTGGCCGAGGAGTGCCACTTCGGCCGGGCGGCGGCCCGCCTGCACGTCGCGCAGCCCGCCCTGTCCCAGCAGGTCAAGCAGCTGGAGCGGGAGCTGGGCGTCTCCCTCTTCAACCGGTCCACCCGGCACGTGGAGCTGACCGAGGCCGGTCGCCACCTGGTGGAGCACGCACGCGTCCTGGTGGCGGAGGAGCGGCGTGCCCTGGTGCACATGCGGGAACTGGCCACCGGCCACGCCGGGCGCGTCTCGGTCGGGTTCATCGGCACCGCCACCTACGACGTGCTGCCCAGGGTGGCCCGGACGGTACGGGCGCGGCTGCCCCGGATCACCCTGGAGCTGCGCGGCGAGACCCTCACCCCGCAGCTGGCGGAGGGCCTGCGCTCCGGCGCCTTCGACCTCGCGGTCCTGCGGGGGGCCCTCGACGCGGAGGACATCCGCACGGTTCCGCTGCGCTCGGAGCCGCTGATGGCCGTGCTGCCCTCCCACCACCGGCTGGCCGGCCGGCCGAGCGTGCCTCTGGCGGATCTGGCCGGGGAGCCGTTCGTCGTCCACCCGTCGCAGGCGCGGTCCTCGATGTACGACCTGGTGCTGGCGGCATGCCGCCGGGCGGGTTTCCGCCCGGCCCAGCTGCTCGAGGTCGGGGAGACGGCCACCCTGGTGGTGCTGGTCGCCGCCGGGCACGGCGTGGCCCTGGTCCCTGCGTCGGTGCGGAGCCTGAGCGTCGAGGGCGTGACCTACGTGCCGCTCGCCGAGCCGGAGTCCGTGGACCTGCTGCTGGCCCGCCGCGCCCGCCCCGAGTCCGCCGCCGTCGACCAGGTGGCCTCGGTGATCGTGGACTGCGCGGGCGGCTGACCTCGGGGTTATCGGGTGGAGGCGCGGCCCGGGGCTCTGTTACGGTCCCGTTGCCGGCCGCGGGACTCCGGTGCGACTTCCGGAACTTGTCTGTCAAGCAATGATTCGCTGCTCGTGCCCCCATTCCCCGGCCGGCGTCCGCACCGTGGGAGGGGGAGGGATGGAGTCGTACGCCGACCTCGTCGCCGCCGACGACGTGCTGCTCTTCGTCAACGCGGCGATCACGGCCACCGGCCAGCGCGAGTTCCACTCCGGCGCGGGCGAGCAGACGCTGTCCCTGGACTTCCTCCACGCCTACATGCTGGGCAACTACCGGGACCTGTACGCCGGGGTGCTCGCCCTCGACATCAACGACCACAACGTGGTGACGATCGTCCGCCGTCTGCTGGAGACGGCCGGCGAGGCGACCGCCGGGCAGCGCCACCGCGAGGGCCGGCTGATCGCGGCCAGGCTGGCGAAGCTGCCGCCGCAGCGCGTGTACGGGCTGTTCGACGCGTTGCGCCGGGCCCGGGTGAACAACCGCCGCACCCGGGCGGTCGTGCGCGACTGGCTGGCCGCCCGCCCGGACCTCGCGTTCGACGCCGTGAAGTACCGCGGCGCGCTCAAGCGCGCCCTGCGCCACGCCCATCTGCTGCCCGCGGGCGAGGAACTGGGCGACTTCCTCTTCGCTCCGTCGTCCCGGACGCACTACGCGACGCCGCTCCTGGACACCTGGCGCCGCGCGCACCACGAGAAGGCCGCCCTGTACGACCTGCCGTACACGGTGGCCGAGGGCTTCGCCGCACGGCACGGTGTGCCGAGGGCGGTGTTCCTGGAGCGCGTCGCCCCGCGGATGACCCGCCTGGAGGCGCTGCGGGTCCAGGAGTCCGCCCGCCGTCACGGCGCCGCCGAGGTGCGCGCCGACCTGTCGCGAATGCCGCTGACCCGGCTGGCGTCGTACGTGCTGTCG
>NZ_JACADT010000385.1:0-4975 GCF_013421635.1 Streptomyces sp. UH6
CGACTCCCTGTGTTCCGCCGCGGAGCCCCGCGCGCGGGGGGAGGCCGGGTGACCGGCGCCGTCCGGCTCGCCGGCACCGGTTTCGGACCACCACACCGCCCGCGCGAGGCGGGGAAGGAGAGCACGCATGGACCGGCAGGCACGGGTGGAGACCGCGTGGCGGCGCTACGAGGAGTGGCTGAGCAGGCACGCGCCCCTCTCGTACGGCCTCCTGCGCGACCCGGCGACGCCTGAGCAGCTGGAGCGGGCCGAGCGGGCCACGGGGGTCGTGATGCCGCCGGAACTCCGGGCGCTCTACCTGATCCACGACGGCGTGCGGGGCGCCGACCTGGAGGAGTTCGGCGAGCAGCCGTTCTCCCCGGACGGCGAGGGCGATCCCTGGCACCGGAAGGCGAACGCCGTGGACTTCATGCCCAACGGCCAGGCGTGGCTTCCGCTGGACCACCTGATCGACGCGCACGGCGGACCGCTGGCGGATGCCACCGGCCTGGATCCCGTGCCCTGCCTGCCCGTCACCGCGAGCGCGAGGTACACGATGATGGAGGGCCTGTACCTCGACCCGGCGACGGGAGCGCTGGGCACCTGGGCGGACGCCCAGGAGCCGGCGCCGGTGGGGGCGGACCTCGCCGACTGGCTGGAGGAGGGCGTCGCCGCCCTGGCCGAGGGGCGCCCCGACCGCTTCCTCGGGATGCGTCCCTACCTGTCCCCCTCCGGTGACGGCCTGACCTGGTTCGACCCCGACCCGATGTACGAGCAGGACGGCTGGCGGCCCGTGACGCGCTGACCGCCGGCCCCCGACGCACCGGCCCCCGGACCCGTGCGGGTCCGGGGGCCGGTTCGGTTCTCCTGGTCCGGTCGAAGGGTCAGGACGTCGCTTCAGGACGTCACGGGCGCTGGGCGCACGTGATCACGTCGGCCGTGGCGTCACAGTCCTGGAACCCGTCGATGTCCACCCAGTAGGTGTCCGTGTCGAGCAGCCGGAAGGTCGACGCGAACGACCCGAAGCGGGCCATGGACTGGGAGTTGACGTTCAGCGACATCGAGGACCGGCCGCAGGTCTCGTCCCAGGTCGGAGCCGCGTACCGCTCGTCGTCGTACAGCCGGTAGGTTCCGTCGGCCAGCTTCTTCTCGTAGGTCTGGACGCACTCCCGTCCCTGCGCCGCGTCCGAGACGGGCTTGGGGTTCTTGCCGCCCTCGGCCGTGGGCATGCCGGCCGACTGGTACGTCGCGTTGAAGGAGTACTCGTCGCAGGAGCGGCGGTCCTTGCTCGAGCTCGAGAGCTCCGGGTGGAGCGCCGTGTCGGCGCGGTACACCATCCGGTTCGCCGCCGCGCCGTAGCAGACCCGGTACCGGTTCGCGTTCTCGCTGCGCCCGGCCTTGTTGGCGCCCGCCGCGTTCCGGGTCTTGTTCGGCATGTACTGAAGCGGGGTCACCGGCGTCTGCCCGAAGAACTCGGGGGCCAGGCGGTTCTGGATCAGCCAGGCGTGCGCCGCGGCCGAGGGGAACTTCTTCGCGTTCATGGAGTAGCCCGGGCTGTACTCCTTGATGACGCAGCCCCCGGACCCGTACACCGTGTCGCAGCGCGCGGGGATGGCCGCCGGGGAGGTGCCGTGGTTGTCCGTCACCACCATGTTCGGGGTGTCGGTGCTGAGGATGCCCTGGATGATCTGCGGGATGTCCCGGGAGAGGTCCTTGTCCTTGGCGCCGGAGGCGTTGGCCACGCTGCCGTCCCAGTTCGTCTCGGCGTTGCCCTGGGCGATGTGGGTGTCCGCGCCGGACGTCCAGGTGGGGCTGCGGTCGGTCTCCCAGTCGAAGCCCGTGTCGTTGTCGGCGCAGCCACCGTTGCCGCAGGTGGCCAGGATGCTGAACGCCAGGGCCTTGGGCGACGCCGGCCACTGGTCCGTGATCCCGCTGGGCAGCGGCGTCATCTGGAGCCAGTGCTTGATCGTGTTGCCCTTCGGGTCGAGCTTGAACTGCCACATCAGCTCGAAGTCCTGGTAGTAGTCCTTCTTGCCGTTGTTGCCCTTGACGTTCCAGGAGAACAGCAGGCACGCCTCGCTGCGGCGGACGAAGGACTTCTGGGCGGTGAGGGTGGTGTCGCACCAGGAGCTGTCGAGGAGGGGGCCGGTGTATCCGGCGGCGGCCGTCGGGGACGCGTCCCGCGCGCCCGTCCGGTCGGCGCCCTGACGCTCGCGGGCCTTCTGCGCCTTGATCGCCTCCGCCGCCCTGGCGGTGCGCTGCTTCAGCGGTGTGACGGTGATGGTGGCGTCGCCGGCCTCGGTGGTCCGCTGCTTGCCGGAGAGGAGGGCGGGGGCGTCCTGCTGGACGGCGCCCGAGCTCGTCAGGGTCTCCCAGCCGTCCCAGCCGAACGCCGGGTAGGGGTTGTTCCAGTCGGCCGGGTCGACCGCGGCCGGGTCGGGCTTGTTCAGCGTGATGTCGACCTTGTGGCTGCGGGTGGCCGGCGCCGCTCCGGCGATGAACCCGTACCCGTTGGTGGCGCCGACGTTGTCCGCGCGGTCCACGGCCTGGGTCTCGACCTGGTGCGCGCCGTCGGTGGTGGGCGTCACCGCGAACGTTCCGGACGTGCCGGTCGGCGTGGTCGTGGTGTTCACCGTCTGCCAGGTGCCGCGTCCCGGGGCACCCGCGTCCGGGTCGGCGTCCTCGCCGTCCACCCGGTACCGGAGCCGGTTGGCGTCGGCGACCGCGGCCGCCGTCCACGTGCCGGACTGGCCGCTGCCGCCGCCGTAGCTCCCCTCGGGGTACTGGGCGGAGGTCACCGGGGCCGGCTCGTCGGGCGCGGTGGTGTCGACGACGAACTGCGTCCAGGCGGACCAGTTCAGGTTGTAGTGGGTGCCGTCGAAGGCGTTGGTGCGGAACTTGTAGGTCCGGCCGTCCTGGAGCTGGCCGGCCGGGACGGTGACGGTGACCGGCTTGCCCTGCTCGCCGAACTCGGAGACCAGCAGGCCCTCACCGGCGGGGGTGGTGATGGGCGTGTTGGTGGCGGCGTCGTACACCTGGAAGGTGGCGTTCACGGTGTCGCCGTCGGCGTCGGTGAAGGTGTCCCGCAGGGTGGGCGTGGTGGTGTTGACCGCCCACACCCCGGCGTAGGACTTGAAGGGGGCGCCCGCCTGGCGGTCGGCGCCGTCCGAGGGCCGGTAGTTGTAGGTGACGGACAGCTTCGGCTGGTTCGAGGTCGCGTTGCCGGAGTTGACCCGCTTCCACGCCTTGGTGTCGTCGGTGGCCGCCCGCAGGCCCATGTGGCCCCGGGTCACCTTGGCCGACGCCCAGGACTGGACGAGGGTGTCGACGTCGGCGTTGATCCAGCCGTCGGGCTGGGTGGCGGTGCAGTCGGGGTTGCCCCGGGTCTGCGTGGAGGAGTGGTACTGCTGCTTCCAGGTGGGCTGGCTGGTCCACCGCGAGGACGTCGAGGAGGCGGTGGTGTCCCAGACGGTCCAGCTCTGGCTGGAGCAGTCGGTGTTGCCGGAGTGGAAGTTGTACAGCGCCAGGTTGGTGTCGACGATCAGCGCGTCCTGGATCGGTGTGGTGTTCCAGGTGATGAAGGAGCGCGCGGTCCGGGGCGTGCCGTCGGCGTTGGTGGTGCCGGGGTTGCCCATGTCGAGTTCGACGTCGTTGGACCAGTCGACGGTCTCGCCCTGCTGCACGTAGGTGTCGAAGGTGGCGGCCAGGGCCGAGGTGGAGGGGTCGACGGTGACCGGGTAGCGGGTCCTTGGGTCGTTCAGGAAGTCCGCGGAGGGCGTGACGACGAGGTCGACGCGGCCTTCGCCCTTGTTGACGACCTTCATGCCGACCCGGGTCTGCCGGGCGTGCTTGCCGGACGTCTCGTCGACGGAGGCGTCCCACATGACCGGGGCGGGCATGGTGGCCCGCGGGGCGCCCGTCGCGGCGTCGGTGAAGGTGACGGACCCGTCGTCGTTGGCCTGCGCCTTCAGGCCCTTGGCCTTGACCGGCAGGGTGTAGGAGTAGGCGCCGTCCGGCCGTTCCCGGATCTCGACGAACTGCTCGAAGCCGGTCCGGGTGGCCTCGACGATCAGGTCGGCGCCGGGCACCGCGTCGGGGTAGCGGGCGGTGGTGCCGTCGAGTTCCGGTGCGGGCAGGCCGCCCTTCCACTGGAGGGTGACGCTCTCGTCGCCGGATCCGAGGGTGACCAGGTCGCGCGCGGTGGCCTTCCGTGCCTCGGCGAGCGACCCGGGTGCGGTGCCGCCCTTGCCGGCCAGGCGCAGGCCGCCGGGGTGCTCCTTCGCCTTCACCGACCCGTCGGCGGCCTTCGTCCACGTGGCGTCCACGGTGCGCCACGTGCCGTCCCGCCAGACCCGCTCGGGTCCGGGCGTCATCTCGGTGGTCAGCGTGCCGTCGGGGTTGGCGACGGTGATCGAGTCGGCGGTGGTCTCGTCGGTGGCGGTGACCTTCTTGCCGGTCCTCCTGGCCTCCAGGAGCGCCCACGCCTTCGATCCCTCGGCGTGGGACGCGGCCCACGCCAGGTCGTCCTCGAGGATCTGCGCCGCGGACGGCTGGACGGGCCGGGTGGAGGCGGACGGATCGTCCGCGAGGGGGGCCGCGGCGGCCTGCCCGGTCAGTGCGATGCCGGCTTCGGCGGTCAGCACCAGCGCGGTGGCCGCGGCCAGCCGGGTGAGGCGTCTGCTGCGGTGGGGGCGTCTCGATGCGGTCGGTTGTGCGGAGGGATACACGGGTGTGCCCTGTCCTTCCTTGCCATGACCTGAACTCCAGTGCGAATGCGCACCGGTGGACGACCCTAGGAAGGAAGATCATTTGGGCTGTAGGCGCTTTCCGGTCAGCCGCGGCGGGGCGAGGGCTCGGCGACCGGGCGCCGGGGCGGGCCGGGAAGGGCGCGGCCGCAAACGTAAGTAGAGTCACACCCTCCGCTTGATGCGCCGCGACCGGTTCAGGCCGCCCCGAGGATCACGCTTCGTGGCCGGGCGGAGGTCCCCTCGACGGC
>NZ_JACADT010000386.1:0-4973 GCF_013421635.1 Streptomyces sp. UH6
GCCGTCCTCGTCACCCTGTGGAACGTCGCGATGATGCTCGGCGGGATCCTGGGGGGCGTCCTGCTCGAGGACCTCGGCGCGAAGGCGGTGGCCGCCGTTGCCGCCCTCCTCGGCGCGGCCGCCACGACCGTCGTCGCCCTCGCGCGGCGCCACGCCTTCCCCTCGCACCGGACCACACCCTGACGGGACGACGGCCATCGCGCCGAGGGCGGACACCGGCCCGGATCCGGTGGGGAGACCGACGGGGCACGGCCGCCCCACCGGACCACGAGCCCGGGACAGCTCCGCGATCCGCGCTTAGGCGACGGGACGAACGGAAAGAATGCATCCCGAACGGATATCCGGCCGACGGGTGAGAGGGGAGGGCCTGCCGTGGCGCTGCCGGACATGGCACTGCCCCTGTACCTGCGCCCACGGCTGGAACCGCCGCTCAGCACCCTGCTCGACGAAGGGGCGCTGCTGCACTCCCTGGTCGACGCGCTCGGTTCCCCGCTGAACCTGCTCCTGCCCGAGCGGATCGCGCAGAACGCCCGCCGCTTCCGCGACGTCTACCGCAGGCACCACCTGGCCGGCCAGGTCCACTTCGCGCACAAGGCGAACGGCTCCCACTGCCTGGTGCGCGCACTCGCGGCGACCGATCCCTCCGTGGCCGGCGTGGACGTCGCCTCGCTGGGCGAGTTGCGGCACGCCCTGGAGTCCGGCATCGGTCCGGACCGGATCCTGGCCACCGGGCCCAAGGACCCCGAGTTCCTGTGGCTCGCCGCCCGCACGGGGACACGCGTGCACCTCGACTCACCCGCGGAGCTGGAGCAACTGGCCGCGCTGGTGCGCAGATACGCACTGCCCCGGGCCGAAGTACTGTTACGGCTCGCGGAGTTCGCGCCGACGGCCGGGTCCGGCGGAGTGCGGCTGCTGTCACGGCGCAGCCGCTTCGGCACCCCCGTCCGCGCGCTGGAAGCGGCCCTGGACCTCGTGGAACGGCACCGGGACGCGGTGGAACTCACCGGCGTCGGATACCACCTGGACACCACCGGGATCGAGGAGAAGGCCCTCGCGCTGGAGAACTGCGTCCAGGCGCTGGACCTCTGCCGCTCCCGCGGACTGGACCCGCGCTCCGTCGACATCGGCGGCGGCTTCGGCGTCGGCTACGCGCGGGACGCCGGCGAATGGGAGCGCTGGACCACCGCGCTCGGCCAGGCGGTCCTGGGCAACCGGCCCGCCCTCACCTGGCGGGGCCACGGCTACGGCCTGCGGAACGAGGGCGGCACCCTGCGCGGATCGCCCGCCCTCTACCCGGCGCACCGCGCGTCCGCGGGCCCGGCGTACCTCGACGACCTGCTGCGCCACCCGGGCCCCGCCACCGGCCGCCCCCTCGGCTCCCTCCTGCTGGAGCACCTGTACGACCTGGACTGCGAGCCGGGCCGCGCCCTGGTGGACCAGTGCGGGGTCTCCCTGGCCAGGGTGGTGGAGGTGCGCCGGGACTTGGGGGACGTCCTGGTGCGCCTCGCGGCGAACGCCGGGGACGTCGCGCTGGAGGAGCACGGCGTCCTCGTCGACCCCGTCCTCGTTCCCAGGGACGGATCCCCGGAGGGCGGTCCGCGGGGCGGTGACCCGCAGGAAGGTGAACCGCAGGGCGGTGAACCGCGGGGCGGCGCCGGGGTGTTCCTGATGGGCAATCTCTGTCTGGAGGCCGACCTGATCACCCGTCGCAAGGTCTTCCTGCCCCGGCTCCCGCGCCCCGGCGACCTGCTGGCCTTCGCCAACACCGCGGGCTACGCCATGGACTTCCACGCCCACCGGGCCCAACGGCAGCCCCTGGCCCGCACGGTCGCCGTCACCCGGGAGGGAACCTCCTGGCGGTGGTGCCCGGACGAACGGTACTGGCCGATCAGCCCGTCGGGAGGGACCGCGTCATGAGGTACGACAGCATCGTCGAGGCCATCGGCAACACGCCGCTGGTGCGCATCGACCCGGCCGTGCACGGCCTCGGCCACATCGACCTCTACGCCAAGCTCGAGATGCTCAACCCCTTCGGCTCGGTCAAGGACCGGGCCGCCTGGAACATGGCCCGCGACCGGCTGGTCACGGCCGCCGACGACGGCGCGACGGTGGTGGAGCTGTCCAGCGGGAACACCGCGAAGGCGCTGGCGCTGCTCGCCGGCCTGCACGGCCTGCCGTTCAAGAGCGTCACCAACCGGATGCGGGTTCCCGAGATCAAGGAACTCCTGCTGCTGCTGGGGGCCGAGATCGAGGAACTCCCGGGGCGGAGCGAATGCCTGGACCCGACCGACACCGAGGACCCGCTCACCCGTTTCCACCAGGCCCTGGCCGAGGAGGGCGGCGCCTACCTGCACACCGACCAGTACTTCAACCCGCGCAACACCGAGGCCCACAGCACCGGAACCGGTCCGGAGATCGTGAAGGACCTCGACGGGAGGGTGCCCGACTGGTTCATCGCCTGCGTGGGGACCGCCGGTTCGTCGACCGGGGTGGCCCGGGTGCTGCGCGAACACGACCCGCGGGTGGGGGTGGTGGGGCTCGTGGCGGACAAGTCGGACTTCATCCCCGGCATCCGCACCCTCGACGAGGTGCACCAGGTCGGCCTGTTCGACCCGGCGACGTACGACACCATCGAGCCGGTGACCTCCGACGAGGCCATCGACGGCATGCTCACCCTGATCCGCCGCTGCGGCCTGCTCTCCGGGCCGACCGGCGGCGCCGCCTACCATGGCGCCGTCCGCCACCTCCGTCCGCTGGACGCGCGGCTGACCGAGCGGCGCACCGCCGTCTTCATCGTCTGCGACCGGGCCGAGAGCTACCTGAGCTACGTCCGGCAGCGCCGCCCCGAACTCCTCGGACGGCCCCCGCGGAAGAACTCGGTGGAGAGCCTCGGCGCCGAGGAGACGGCCCGGCTCGCGAAGGAGACCACGGTCGAGGAGGCCCGCCGCCGGCTCGACGGGGACGCGCCGCCCCTCGTGGTCGACCTGCGCGGCCCGCACGCCTACGCCGCCCTGCACATCGGGGGATCCGTGAACATCCCCGACGAGCTCTTCGCCGAACTCGTGCGTGGCGGCCTGCCGTTCGCCCGCAGCAGGCCGGTCCTGCTGGCCTGCCCCGTCGGTGAACGCTCGGCGCGCTACGCCGCCCTGCTGACCCGCATGGGCCACCCCGACGTCCGCAGTCTGGCCGGCGGCGTCGTCGCCTGGCGGGACGCCGGCGGACCCCTGGTCCGGGACTGAGCCGTGCCGTCACCCGCCTACGACCCCGAGCGCGAGCTGAAGGAACTGGAGCCCTGGCAGCGCGAGTTGCGCGAGCAGTTCCCCATCATCACCGGCAACCCCGGCCTCGCCTACCTGGACAGCGCGGCCACCGCGCAGAAGCCGCAGGCCGTCCTCGACGCCGTCCACACCTACCTGACCACCAGCAACGCCAACGCGGCGCGCGGCTCCTACCTCTGGGCCAACCGCACCACGGAGCTGGTGGAACGCACCAAGGACGTGGTCCGCCACTTCCTGGGGGACCCGGAGGCCGGCCGCCGTGACGCCCGCTCGGGCGTCCATTTCACCGGCGGCACCACCGACGGCCTGCGGTCCGTCGCCCGCGACTGGCTGGCCGGCCGGCTCACCGACGGAGACGTGATCCTGGTCCCGGCGGCCGACCACCGGGCCAACCACGAACCCTGGCTGGAGGTGCAACGGCTCCTCGCCGCCCGGGGCGTCCGCGTCACGGTCCGGGAACTGCCGCACCAGGAGAGCTCCGGCGACTACGACCACCGCGCGTTCCCCGACGTGGTGGGCCCGCGCATCCGGTTCGTCGCCGCCACCCACGTGCACCACGTCCACGGCGGCGACATGAACGTGCACCGCATCCGCGAGGCCGTCGGCCCCGACGTGCCGATCTGCCTGGACGCCGCCCAGGGCGTCGGCCACCTGCCCCTCTCGGTGGCCCGCCTGGACGTGGACTTCGTCGTGTTCTCCGGCCACAAGGCCCTGGCCCTGCCCGGGGTCGGGGCCGTGTGGTCGCGCGACACGCGTGGCCCCGCCTTCCGGCCGGGAGGATGGCAGGGGACCCCGAACACGGTGGGGATCGCCTCCCTGGAGGCCGCACTCCGCTGGCTCGACGCCGCGGGCACCGACCGGATCGACCGCTGGACCACCGCCCTCGCGGCCCGGCTGACCGACGCGCTCCGCCGCTGGCCCGCCTACCAGGTCCTCGGCTGCCAGGCAGCGGCGGCGACCGGGGCGGCCGTCCAGCGGCGGCACGGCATCGTGACCTTCCGACACCGCGACATCCCCTCCGACGACCTCGGCTTCATCCTGGACAGTCACGGCCTCATGGTGCGGGCCGACGACCTCTGCCAGACGGGGAGGACCGGAGGGCAAGGATCGGTCCGGGTCAGCGTGCACGTGTACAACACGGTTCAGGAGATCGACCGCCTGCTGACCGTTCTTGGCGAACTCGCGTGACAGGCCCCGCCCTGCGAAATGGAAACCGTTTGCAGCAGTAGATTGCCCGCAGCCGCGGACACCTCGGGAACGCGGCGCTGCGGAAGGGCGAGAACGGGCGTAATGGGCGTGAGCATGTCGACGGCGCGGCGGTGGGTGGAGCGCTGGGAGCTGCAGCAGCAGCGCTACGCGGTCGACCGCGAGACGCGGTTCACCGTGATCACCGACGTGGTCGAGGAAGTGGTGGTCCAGGACGTGGTCCGGGACGCGGCCGGGGACCGGGCGGAGAACGCGGCGGGGGACCCGGCGCACGGCGTGGCGCAGGACGCCGCGCAGGACGCGGCGGGGGAGCACGGGAGGCCGCTCCTGCTGGACCTGGGCTGCGGCCCGGGCTCCCTGGCCGCCAGGCTCGCCGCGCGCCTGCCCCACGCCGAGATCGTCGCCGTGGACATGGACCCGCTGCTCCTGGAACTCGGCCGCACCCACCGCCCGGACGCCGCCCGCTACGTGGACGCCGTGATCGGGGCC
>NZ_JACADT010000387.1:0-4957 GCF_013421635.1 Streptomyces sp. UH6
TCCGCGCCGTCCGCGGGATGGGGGCGGGGGCGCCCGCGACGGGGGACGCGCCCCGGGTCGTCGATCGGCCGGTGCGTCACGGTATGCCTCCCCTTCCGACCCGGTTCATGATGTCGCAGAGCGCCCGGTCGTCGAAGATGCGCGAGGTCGGCACCCGCACGGTGGTGCGGGTGCGCCCGGTGACCGGATGTCCGGCGAGGTTGACCCAGTAGCAGCAGTGCCTGAGGTCGAGCCGGTCGTGCCCCGCGGTCAGCCACTGGTCGCGGGACCGCGGCACCAGCATCACCACGAGGATCTTGTGCACGGTGACGGGTGTGCGGGCCAGCTTGGCCAGGTGGCCGTTGTCCAGCGTGAAGGAGAAGTGCCGGCCCGGCGGGCGGGCCGGTATCTGGTAGGTGCTCTTCAGCTGGACCTTGATGGTGACCTCGTCGTCCACGGTGTGGCCGGGTGAGCTGTGACTGACGTGCCAGTCGATGCCGTTGTCGGGGAACGGCTGGGACAGCGAGCACCCGGCCGCGGCCGCGACGGCGTGCAGGTATCCCACCTGGAGGGTCTCCATGCAGGCGGTGGTGGCGAGTGTGCCGCGTGGGTGCGCCGCGCGCTCGGGAAGCAGTCCCCCGCGCTCGGGCTGCGCCGTGGCCATGCCCAACAGCCTCTCCGGCCGGACGGTTCGAGGGCGGGGCCGCTGAACTGCGCGGTCCCGTATGTCTGTTGTCTCCGTCCGGCGTACGGCGCAAACGGCCCGGGTATCACCGGTGCACGGCGGACGTTCCGTCTGCCGCCTTGCGTGTGCGGGGAGTTGAGCGAGGGGTTGCGGAGACATGACGTGCTGGTACGAGGGCCCACTGGTCGCCTTCGACACGGAGACGACGGGTGTGGACGTGGAGAACGACCGCGTGGTGTCGGCCGCCCTGGTGGTGCAGGACGCACCAGGCACCCGGCCGCGCGTGACGCGCTGGCTGGTGAACCCGGGGGTCCCGGTTCCTGCCGAGGCGACGGCGGTGCACGGGCTCACCCAGGACCATCTGGAGCGCAACGGCCGCTGGCCGGCTCCGGTGATGTACGAGATAGGCAGGGCGCTGGGCGAGCAGGCGGCCGCGGGCCGGCCGCTGGTGGTGATGAACGCGCCCTTCGACCTGACCCTGCTGGACCGTGAACTCCGGCGGCACCGGGCGTCCTCGCTGGACCGCTGGTTCCGTTCGGCGCCGCTGCGGGTGATCGACCCGCGGGTGCTGGACAAGCACTTCGACCGGTACCGCAAGGGCCGCCGGACCTTGGTCGACCTGTGCGGGTTCTACGGCGTGGAGCTGACCGAGGCGCACGACGCGGCGGCGGACGCGATGGCGGCCCTGGACGTCACGCGGGCGGTCGGACGCAGGTTCGCCTCCCGGCTGGAGCGGCTGTCCCCGGCCGAACTGCACACGCTCCAGCAGACCTGGCACGCGGCGCAGGCGAAGGGTCTGGAGGCGTGGTTCGCGCGGAGCGGGACGCCGGAGACGGTGGACCGCTCGTGGCCGCTGCGTCCGGGACTGACGGCGGCCGCCTGAGCACGCGGCTGCCGTCGGGCGGCGCGTCGGCCGGCGACGGTGACCGGACGGACGGGCCGGCGTCCGGGGACGCCGACCGTCCCGAGGAACGACGGAGGCGACCCGGCCGCTGTGTCGCGGTCTCGGATCGCCTCCGGTGCTGTGGGCGATACTGGGTTCGAACCAGTGACCTCTTCGGTGTGAACGAAGCGCTCTCCCGCTGAGCTAATCGCCCGGGAACGCACTGAACAATACAGGTCCGACGGCCCTTCGTTCAAACCGCTTCCCCGCCGCCCGCCAGGAAGGCCTCCAGCCCGCGGCGTCCGCCGCGCATCATCAGGGCGTGGTTGGCCCGCAGCAGCGGGCGGCCGGGCACGCCGAGCAGGCGCAGCACCGGTTTGGCGAGGACGGTGTCCTGGTCGTGGAGGACCAGCGTGCCGGTGCCCGCCGCGCGGACGGTCCAGCGCATCCAGCCCCGCAGGTCCCCGGACAGCTCCGCCTGGAGCACGCCGGCCGCCGGCTCGTGCCGGACGGCCCGGATGTCCAGGCGGAGGTCGTACGGGAGGAGCGAGCGGACGAGCACCTGCCCGGAGGCCTCCCCGGTCCGCACCGCCCGCCGCACCTCCGGCCACCAGCGAGGGTAGGCGTCGACGCGTTCCAGGGTCCGGTAGACGGCTCCGGGCGCCGCGGACAGGGTCCAGCGGCCGGAGAAGCGGTACCGGGTGAGCTCGCTCGGCCTCATGACCCCAGTGTCCACGAGCCGTTCGCCGCCGGCCCGCGGGGCCGGCGGCGAACAGGCGGGACGTCCCATCGAGTTGCCGCTTTCCCTCCGCGGAGGCCCCGGCTCCCTTTCCCTGCATTCGCGGCGGCGCGGCGAATTGCCGGGCTCCGGCGAAGACTTGACGGAGCGCAGGATAAACGGAAGTAGCGGGTCCGCGAACGCGCCAAGAAATGCGCGGCGTTCCGCGAAAACAATCGCCCAATTCCGGACCGAATTCACCGGCACGGACCCGAACGCCCGCCCCGGGAGGGCAAAAGGAGGAGGGCCCGCCTCCGCGTTTCCACGGAACCGGACCCTCCTCGTCGGTGGGCGATACTGGGTTCGAACCAGTGACCTCTTCGGTGTGAACGAAGCGCTCTCCCGCTGAGCTAATCGCCCGGGCGCAGGAAGAACATTACCCCATGTCAGGGGGTGCTCCGCACCACCCCTCAGGTCACCGCCGGTCGATGTTCCAGGGCATGGCCAGGCCGAACTTCCACAGATAGATGCCGCAGAGCGTGGCCACGATCACCAGGGCGATCACGGTGAGCGTCAGGTTGCGGCGGCGCACCCTGGGGTCCAGGGCCTTCTGCGCGGCCTCGGTGACCTTGCGCTTCGTCCAGCGGAGCACCAGCTGCGCCCAGACGAACTCGGTGGCCCAGATCGCCATGCCGCCGAAGATCACCACCCAGCCGGGACCGGGGAAGACCAGCATCAGCACACCGGCCCCGATCACCGCGAGGCCCACCAGGAAGACGCCGACCTGCCAGCTCACGTGGAGCGCGCGGCGCCGCTGGACGAACTCGGGCGCCCGCGATCCCAGCGCCCGCTCGTGCTTGCCCTCCGGCTGCCCGGAGCCCTCGGTGTCCGCCACCTCACTCATGGTGGCACCGGTGCCCGGCGCGCCGCCTTCCGTGCCGTCGGCCGGGGTTCCACGATCGTCATGTGTCACGTCGGATTCCACCTCGCCCGCTGTCGTGCGCATCCCCCGCGTCTCCCCAGGTTCGTCACTCCCCGTATTCACTCGCGAAACCCTACCCGAGCGAAAGTGATCACCGGAATGGTCGCCTCACTCGAAGTACCCTCGGCCAGAAGAGGTACATAAACGCACGCAAAACCCTCAGAGGGGTTTACAACGGCATCGTGTGTGGCATGTCGATTTCGCCGACGTGCGAATCCCCGAGCGCACACTGAGCGAAAGGCCCTGGCGCTTATGAACACCACGGTCAGCTGCGAGCTGCACCTGCGCCTCGTTGTATCGAGCGAGTCCTCACTGCCTGTCCCCGCAGGCCTGCGGTACGACACGGCCGATCCCTATGCCGTGCACGCCACCTTCCACACCGGAGCCGAGGAGACGGTCGAGTGGGTGTTCGCCCGTGATCTCCTCGCCGAGGGGCTGCACCGGCCCACCGGCACGGGCGACGTCCGTGTCTGGCCGTCCCGCAGTCACGGCCAGGGGGTCGTCTGCATCGCCCTGAGCTCCCCGGAGGGCGAGGCCCTGCTCGAGGCCCCGGCGCGGGCCCTGGAGTCCTTCCTGAAGCGTACGGACGCCGCCGTGCCACCCGGCACGGAGCACCGTCACTTCGATCTCGACCAGGAACTCTCGCACATCCTGGCGGAGAGCTAGGAGCGGGAGACCCCCGGGGCGCCTCCGGCCCCGGCCGCACCACAGCTCGAGCAACCTCGGCCGTCCACTCGGGGAGACGGCCGGGGCCGGCACAGCCTCGAACGGGCCGGCACAACCGCATACGCACGCACCGGCGCCGTCGCCGCGGTTCTCCCCGCGGTGGACGGCGCCGGGGCGTTCCACCGACCGATCACCCCTTCCCCCCGGCCGAAAAGCCATTACGATCGGCCACCATCGGCGGGCGGCCCGCGGATGCCCAGGCAGGGAGCGATACGTGCTGATCACCCATGACACCAGGTGTGCCCTGGACGCCGTGGTGGACCTGGTGAACACCGCGCCGGAGGACGGCACGGAGGACGGGCTGGCGGACCTCCGCGCGCTCGAGGCCTTCGTGGCCGGTCACCGGATCAGCGACGTGGGGACCCTCACCGAGCTGGACCTGTCGGCGGTGCGGCGGCTGCGGGGGCGGTTCGCCGCCGTCTTCGCCGCCACGGACACCCGGGTCGCCGCGGGCATGATCAACGAGCTGGTCGCGGCGGCGGGCACCACGCCCCGGCTGACCGACCACGACGACTACGACTGGCACGTCCACTACTTCGCGCCGGGCGCCTCGGTCGCCGACCACCTGGCCGCGGACTGCGGCATGGCGCTGGCGTTCTTCGTCGTCGCCGGGGAGCGGGAGCGGCTGCGGCGCTGCGAGGCCCCGGACTGCCGCCGCGCCTTCGTGGACCTCTCACGCAACCGTTCACGCCGCTACTGCGACAGCCGCACCTGCGGGAACCGGCTCCACGTCGCCGCCTACCGCGCCCGCCGCAAGGAGGCGGCGGGCTGAGCGCGGCCCTCCGCCCGCCCGCGGGCGGCTGAGAACGCCGCCCCCGACGGGTGTCGCCGGGGACGCGCGCGGCCGGCTCACAGCAGCAGCAGGTCGTGCAGCGCTGCCATGAGGAACAGGGTCCCGATCACCGCCAGGAAGATCATCAGCGGCGGCTGGGACAGGGCGAAGAGGCACCCGCGGGGCTCGTGCTCGTCTCCTTCCGGAGGAGC
>NZ_JACADT010000388.1:0-4957 GCF_013421635.1 Streptomyces sp. UH6
GCGCTCCAGGTAGGCCGTCAGGGTGGCCATGCTCTCGGCCGGCCAAGGCAGATTCCGGCTGAGCCCGGCCCCCTGCTCCTGCCACATCCGCCGGGCCGCGGCCTTGGTCCGCTCGCCGCCCGCGCCCTCGGCGTGGAAGGCGGAGCCGAGTTCCTCCCAGCGCCGCAGAAGGTCCTGCACCTGGGGGTCGTCCACCGGGGTGTCGTCCCGCACGTGGCCCAGCAACTGCTCGACCGGTCCGGCGAAGCGACTCCTGGCCTCCTCGACGGCGTCGGGGCCCAGCGCGGCGCGACGGCGTGCCAGCTCCTCGCGCTGCTCGTCCGTGAAACAGCTGTCCAGCATCGAGATCATCTCCAACGTCGTCATGAACTGGTCCGGATCGGGCAGCGCCCCCGCGTCGAGCTGCCGCAGCGGACCGCCGACCTGCCGGACGAGCTGCTGGAGCCGCTCGGCCTGCGCGGTCAGCTGCTCCAGCTGCGCGGCCGGCAGGGCGCGCGTGCCGGCCAGGTCCTCGGGTGCGCCGAGCACGCGCCCGATCTCCTCCAGGGGCATGCCGAGGCTGCGCAGCGTCCGTACCCGGTACAGCCGCCGCAGGTCGGCGGCGGTGTAGCGGCGGTGTCCCGCAGCCGTGCGCTCACCGGCCCGCAGCAGGCCGATCTCGTCGTAGTGGTGCAACGCGCGCACGGTCACGCCGGTGGCCTGGGCCGGCTCGCCGATGCTCCACCGGCGCCCGGGGGTGTCTTCTCCGTTCACGTGGGGCAACGCCAGGACCTCCCGCCACGTCAGGTGCAAGCCGTCACCCGGCGGCGCCTGGGATGCGGCGGGACGGGTTTACTGTGGAAGAAATGTTCCCTTTATTCCTTTCTCCCTTCGGAATCCCGGGGGCCACGATGATCGAGGAACTGCTGGTGGCGGGCGGGTCGCTGGCGGCCGTCGGCGCGGTGTACCTGTCTGCCGCGGTGCGGGTCGTCAAGCAGTACGAGCGGGGCGTCGTCTTTCGCCTGGGACGGCTTCGGGCCCCGGCGCGCGAGCCGGGACTCACGCTGATCGTTCCGGCGGTCGACCGGCTGCGGAAGGTCAACATGCAGATCGTGACCCTGCCGGTCCCCGCGCAGGAGGGGATCACGCGGGACAACGTGACCGTCAGGGTGGACGCGGTCGTCTACTTCAGGGTCGTCGACGCGGCCGACGCGATCGTCCGGGTCGAGGACTACCGTTTCGCCGTCTCGCAGATGGCGCAGACGTCGCTCCGGTCCATCATCGGCAAGAGCGACCTGGACGACCTGCTGTCCAACCGGGAGAAGCTGAACCAGGGCCTGGAGCTGATGATCGACAGCCCCGCGGTCGGCTGGGGCGTGCAGATCGACCGGGTCGAGATCAAGGACGTGTCCCTGCCGGAGAGCATGAAGCGCTCCATGGCCCGGCAGGCCGAGGCGGCCCGGGACCGGCGGGCCCGCGTCATCAACGCCGACGCGGAACTCCAGGCGTCGAAGAAGCTGGCCGAGGCGGCGCAGCAGATGGCCGACACGCCTTCCGCGCTCCAGCTGCGGCTGCTGCAGACGGTGGTGGCGGTGGCCGCCGAGAAGAACTCCACCCTCGTCCTGCCCTTCCCGGTGGAACTCCTCCGGTTCCTGGAACGCGCCGCCCAGCCGCAGGTGTCCGGAGCGGTCCAGCCGGTCAGCCGGCCGACGGCGGTGGGGCCGCCGCCGACCGCGACGGCGCCGGGGGAGGGGGCGTCGGAGAGCATCCTCCAGCGCCTGCGGGACCTCGCGGAGCATCCGCAGGGCGCGCAGGAGTGGCACCGGTAGGCCCTCGACGCCCGCCACCCCCGCCGTGCCGAGGGGCGATGCCCGGGAGGAACTCGTACGCGCCGCGGAGCCTGGTGTGCAAGCGGCCCTGGGAGACACGGCTGTCGAGCCGCACGTCGAGCGGGCCGGGCACGGAGGAGGCTGCCCGCCGACCGGAGGGCAGCCGAGCGCCGTCGAGCCCGTCACGCCGGGCGACGAGCAGCCCCAGCTCGAACCGGCTCACGGCATCCGGGCCAGCCAGATGGAAGACGCCCGCCGCATCGGAGAACGAGATCTCCCACAGGGCGGCGGCCAGGTCCTCGACGTGCACCGGGCAGCGGATGTCGTCGGTGAACAGGGCCCCTGCGCGGCTGCCGGTCGCCAGGGCGTGCGCGAGGCGCTCGTGCTCGGACCGGCCGTGCCCGACGATCAGCGAGGTGCGGGCCACGACGGCACCCGGCAGCAGGAGCCGCACCGCTGTCTCGGCAGCGGCCTTGGCGGCGCCGTAGGGGTAGACCGGATCGGGGAGGCAGCTCTCCTCGTAGCGGTCCCTCGCCCCGGAGAACACCGCGTCGCTCGACACGTGCACCAGGCGGCAGCCCAGGCCGGCCGCGGCCAGTGCCACGCGGACCGCACCGTCCGCGGTGACCGACCAGTCGGATCCGCCGCTCGACGCGTTGATCACCACCGAGGGGGCCACCTCGGCCATCACACGGGTGACACCCGCGGAGTCCCGGAGGTCCAGCGGGTACCAGGCGGCCCCCGAGGCCTGACCAGGCCGGGAGGAGTAGGAAGCGGCCGTCCTGTGCCCTGCCGCGAGCGCCTGGCGGACCAGCTCCGCGCCCAGGAAGCCGCTTCCCCCGATGACCAGAACCGTCATGGACCGACACGGTAACGGAGGGGCCCGGGACGGGGAACGCGGCCTCTACAGCAGGACCAGCAGCTTGGTGCCCGGGATCAGCTTCCGGTTGACCGAGGTGGACTGGACGAAGACGGTGTAGGCATCGTTGCTGCCCGGCGTCACGGTGACCTCCGACGCCGGCAGGCCGAGGAGCTGACGGGCGGCCGGACCGGTGAAGACCTTGCCGGTCGTCCGGCCGGTGGCCGGGTCCTTCTCCGCCACGGCGATCTGCTTCCTGGCCTGGATCTTCTCGCGCTTGGAGAGTTCGTAGAAGGCGCAGCCCGTCCTGTAGGGGTGGCCGGCGCTGGTGACGAAGTCGCGGATGGCCGTCTGCTCGTCGACGGGTATCAGCACGTACTTCCCGGCGTCCATGGCCTGGAGATTGGTCTTCACGTCGGCCGTGCTCAGGTCCTGGCCCATGGAGAAGAGGTTCCGGGTGCCGCGGACGCCCTGCTCGCGGTCCCGGAGGAACCTGGTGGCGGCCGACTTGACGGTGCCGATCGCCTCCTCGACGCCCTGGGCCGAGTCGGCGTCCCAGATCGATATGTTGCCGGTGGGGAAGCCGTACTGCTGGGCGGTGCGCTTGGCCAGGGAGTTGGGCACCATGATGGCCGAGGTCCAGTGGTCCGGCAGGCTGTTCAGCTTGTCGGCGATCCTGCTCCGCCACTCGTCCAGCAGGGCGCGGCCGTTGGGAAGGTGGTCGTGACGGCGGCCGGTCGTGTCCGCGCCGGAGGCGTTCTCCTCACCGTCGGTGACGACGACCTGGAGGAAGCTGTGCTCGCCGTACTCCTCCCAGATGTGCCCGAGGTCGTCGAGGGCCTTCACCGAGGCCTGGATCAGCGCGGTCGCGCCGTTCTCGACCGTGTAGAGGCCGCGCATGGACGGGAGGTGCTTGACGTCCATGTCCCAGACCAGGTTCTCGACCAGGTGGTCGAAGGCGTAGAGACTGATGCGGGTCTCGTGGCCGAGCCGGTCGGACTCCTCCGCGAGGCCCTTCACGAACTCGTCGACGACGCGGATGAGCTGCTCCGAATGACCCTGCATCGAGCCGGACTTGTCGATGACGAGGGCGACGTGGTTCACCAGGTGCTTCTTGAGTCGGGCCTTTGCCGTCGTGCTCATCGCGTCAGTTCCCTTCGGTTCGTCTCCCCGGACCGTGAAAAGGGCGTGCGGGGATACGGCTTCTTGAATGAGGGCTTGGCCAGTTGCCGGTCAGCGACAACCGGGACCGCGCATCCCGGCGTGGACTGTCGTTCGTCCAGCTGATGTCCTCATCCTAGGGAGGGGGACCGACAACGCGGTGGTGCGGGCCGGCGGGCAGGTGGGGGCCCGCTCACGGCGCCGGGTGCGGAGCCGTCCGGGTGCGGAGCCGCCCGGGGTCGGACCGCCGGGGGTCGGACCGCCGGGGGCCGGCCTCGACGGCGGACCGCCTCGGCGGCCCCCGGGTGATCGACCGGTCAGGGTCGTGCCGCGGCCCTCTCGGGCCGTTCGACCCCTCAGACGCGGGCGGTGGGACGGCCGAGGTACCAGACCGGGCCGTCGTCGGGGATCTCGAGGTCCTGGAAGCCCACGCGGTCGTAGAAGGCGCGTGCCGGGGTGTTGGCCTGCGCCATGCAGAGGTGGACCGCGTCGACGCCGGACTCGTGCAGGGCGGCGAGGTAGGCGTCCATGAGGGCGCGCCCCAGGCCCTTGCCCTGCCACGGCGGAAGGATGTCGATGTGCAGGTGGGCCGGGTACCCCCGGAGTTGGGGCAGCACCATGCGTTCCGGACGGTGCAGCAGGGCGGCCATCGACTGGTCGGGGGTCGGCTCGGAGCCGTCG
The DNA here is from genome assembly GCF_013421635.1 of Streptomyces sp. UH6. Taxonomy (NCBI): domain Bacteria; kingdom Bacillati; phylum Actinomycetota; class Actinomycetes; order Kitasatosporales; family Streptomycetaceae; genus Streptomyces; species Streptomyces sp. UH6. Next base: position 4,510 of record NZ_JACADT010000388.1, read on the forward strand.
GGCGTGGGCGGCGGGTACGCGTCGACGACGGTGGGCAGCCACTGGTCGCGGAACCAGCTGACGAACTCCGGGGTGTCGGCGGTGCCGACGATGTAGCCGACCGCCTCGCCGTCCCCGTCGTCGATGACGAAGGACAGCTCGGGCTCCCGGTCGACGTAGGGGTAGGCGAAGATCGTCGGAAGGATCGTCGGGTCGGCGTAGTGCGGCGTGGCGTCACCCCCGTTGTGGGCGGTGAGCACACAGATGCGGCCGACGGCCGGGCGGTCGGAGGACCGGTAGGGGCGCACGAAGGGCACGGACGTCATGAGACGTGATGATGGCACGTGGACGCGGTCGGTGACACGGGGTTCAGTGGGCGAACCGGCCTGCCCCGTCAGGGGCGTTCGCCGCCCCGGAGGTCGTGGCGCCGGCGGCGGCGCCGTGGGCGGCGGTGAACTCCGCGGCGTCC
>NZ_JACADT010000389.1:0-4955 GCF_013421635.1 Streptomyces sp. UH6
GGCGCCCCCGGCCCCTTCGTCGACGGCCTCGAGCAGTTCCCCCGCCGAGACCGTGACGTCCAGGGACTCCACCGGCTCGGCGAGACGGACCGCCCGCACCGCGAGCACCTCGAAGGAGGCCGGGCTGCCGTAGACGGCGACGGCCTCCCCCGCGCCCTGGAGCCGCACCGCGGCGGCACGGTCGTAGTGCAGCAGCCGGGAGAGGAAGGCGCAGAGGTCCGCCGCCTCGCCCTGGTCGGCGAACCGGAGCTTCGTCATGAGCCGGCGGCCTCGTCGTCCTGGTACTTCTCCAGGAAGTACCGCTCCGCCTCCGTGAGCCGGCGCGGACGCTGGATCTCGAAGTCGAAGGGCGCCATCACCGTCGACGCCCGTGCGTACACCAGGTCCGGCTCGTCGCCGGACCCGGTGTCCTTGACCTCGTAGGCCAGGGTGAACGAGGCCGCGCGGATCCTCGTCACCCAGACCTCGACGTCCACCGGCGCGTGCCGGTGGAGCAGCTGACGCTTGTAGTCGATCTCGTGCCGCGCCACCACCGTCCCCCGCGCGAAGGCATGGTCCTGGTCCGGGCGGAACAGCATGTCCACCCGGGCTTCCTCCAGGTAGCGCAGGAACATCACGTTGTTGACGTGACCGTACGCGTCCATGTCGCCCCAGCGCAGGGGGCAGCGGTAGAGATGGCGCACGAGTCGATCAGTCCCGGGTCAGCTTCTTGTAGGTGGCGCGGTGCGGACGCGCGGCGTCCGGACCGAGCCGCTCGACCTTGTTCTTCTCGTAGGACTCGAAGTTGCCCTCGAACCAGAACCACTTGGAGTCGCCCTCGTAGGCGAGGATGTGCGTCGCCACGCGGTCCAGGAACCACCGGTCGTGGGAGACGACCACGGCGCATCCCGGGAACTCCAGCAGCGCGTTCTCCAGCGAGGACAGGGTCTCGACGTCGAGGTCGTTGGTCGGCTCGTCGAGGAGCAGCAGGTTGCCGCCCTGCTTCAGGGTGAGCGCCAGGTTCAGGCGGTTGCGCTCACCACCGGAGAGCACCCCGGCCGGCTTCTGCTGGTCCGGGCCCTTGAAGCCGAACGCGGAGACGTAGGCACGCGACGGCATCTCGACCTGGCCGACGTTGATGTAGTCGAGGCCGTCGGACACGACCTCCCACAGCGTCTTCTTGGCGTCGATGTTGGCGCGGCTCTGGTCGACGTAGCTGATCTTGACGGTCTCGCCGACCTTGATGTTGCCGGAGTCCGGCTGCTCGATCCCCTGGATCATCTTGAACAGCGTGGTCTTGCCGGCGCCGTTGGGGCCGATGATGCCGACGATGCCGTTGCGCGGCAGCGTGAACGACAGGTCGTCGATCAGGACCTTCTCACCGAAGGCCTTGCGGAGGTTCTCCACCTCGACGACCACGTTGCCCAGTCGCGGGCCCGGCGGGATCTGGATCTCCTCGAAGTCCAGCTTCCGCATCTTGTCGGCCTCGGCCGCCATCTCCTCGTAGCGGGCCAGACGCGCCTTGGACTTGGCCTGCCGTCCCTTGGCGTTGGAGCGGACCCACTCCAGCTCCTCCTTGAGGCGCTTCTGACGTTTGGCGTCCTTCGCGCCCTCGACCTTGAGGCGGGCGGCCTTGGTCTCGAGGTACTTGGAGTAGTTGCCCTCGTAGCCGTGCAGACGGCCGCGGTCGACCTCGCAGATCCAGCCCGCGACGTTGTCCAGGAAGTACCGGTCGTGGGTCACGGCGACGACGGTGCCGGCGTACTGCGCGAGGTGCTGCTCCAGCCAGTTCACCGACTCGGCGTCGAGGTGGTTGGTGGGCTCGTCGAGGAGCAGCAGGTCGGGCGCCTCGAGCAGCAGCTTGCACAGCGCGACGCGGCGGCGCTCACCACCGGAGAGGTTGCTCACCGGCCAGTCGCCGGGCGGGCAGCCCAGGGCGTCCATGGCCTGCTCCAGCTGGGCGTCGAGGTCCCACGCGTTGGCGTGGTCCAGGTCGTCCTGGAGCTTGCCCATCTCCGCCATGAGCTCGTCGGAGTAGTCGGTCGCCATCAGCTCGGCGATCTCGTTGAACCGGTCGAGCTTGCCCTTGATCTCGGCGACGCCCTCCTGGACGTTCTCCAGGACCGTCTTCTCCTCGTTGAGCGGGGGCTCCTGGAGGAGGATGCCGACGGTGTAGCCCGGGGTCAGGAACGCGTCGCCGTTGGAGGGCTGCTCCAGACCGGCCATGATCTTGAGGACGGTCGACTTGCCGGCGCCGTTCGGGCCGACGACGCCGATCTTCGCCCCGGGGAGGAAGGAAAGGGTGACGTCGTCGAGGATCACCTTGTCGCCGTGCGCCTTGCGCGCCTTGCGCATGGTGTAAATGAACTCAGCCAAGAGAAACCGTCCGGCAGATTGAAACTCGCGGTGGGCAGATACACCCCATCTTGCCGTACCGCCACCCCAGGACGAAAACGGCCCGTCCCCGCGCCCCCTTCCGCCCCGGAAACGGAACGTGGCCGCCGGGTCACTGCTGGTGGGCCTCCCGGCGGCGCTGCCTGACCACGCTGAGCACGGCTGCGCCCACGACCACCAGGCCGGCGCCGATCGAGGCGGCGAGGCCGGTGCCGCCGCCCCCGCCGGTGGTGGCGAGGTCCTCGCCGACCGCCGACGGGGTGGACGGCACGGGACGGGGCTGGGGCACCGTCTGCGTCCGGACGGCGGACGCGGCGCTCTCGGTGAGGCAGTCGAGCACCCCGCTGAGGACGACCGGCCGCAGGGGCCGCCGCTCGCCCGGCGCCGCCTCGACGCCCACGGTGTAGCTCTCGTCCTCGGTGAGCGGCTGGAACACCGTGCGCCGCTCGCCCGGGGCGAGGGTGTAGTCGGTCCCGGCCACCCGGTAGGTGAAGTCCTCGTCGCCCCGGTTGAGCAGGGTGACGTCCAGCCCGGAGGCCAGGTCCGCGTCGGTCGCCTCGCAGCGCTCGCGGCCCCAGAGGGCGGGTACGGCTCCGTCCCGCCGCCAGACGGTGGTGGCGGTGGCCCGCACCGTGGTCTCGCTGGAGGCGGCGACCACCTGCGCCTGGCTGCGGCTGTCCGAGGTCAGCGCCCGCCCCACCGGCACGGTGGTGGTGGCCTCCACGGTGAGCGTCGCCGCGCCGTTGTCCGCGTCGAAGGGGATGTCGACGTACAGGCCGTCGCCGTCGTCCACCGTCTCGACGGCGTGTCCCTCGGCGTCGGTGATCCACGCCGGGCTGGTGTCCGCGGGCGGCAGGACCGTCACGTCGTCGGCACCGGTGCGGACGGTGACCGGGCCTATTCGGGTGCCCGGGCGCCCGGCGGCGGCCGGCGGGTCGAAGCGGAGCGAGGCCCGGGGCTCCTTCTCCGGACGGGCGTTCTTCACCAGGTAGTCGGCGAGCCGCTCGGCCTGCGGGTCGGCCGCGGTCACGTCGGCCCCGTCGGAGAGCCGCCAGACGGCGACCTGGGTGCCGGCCGCGGCGTCCTGCTCGGTGAGCCCCTTGGCCCCGGCCCGCTCGGCGAGCTGGGAGAGATCGTCCACCTGCGGGTAGGAGTGACGCAGCACCCAGACGATCCGGCCGGCCTCCGGGTTGCCGGCCAGCGAGGTGCCGAGCCAGTCGCTCTCCTGGTAGACGACGCCGGGCTGGGTGGCGCGCTGGATGTCGACGCCGTAGGTCTGGAGCGTCCCGCCGCCGTCCACGGACAGCTCGAACAGTCCCGCCGGGACCTCCCGGTCGCCGTCCGTCCCGTGGATCACGGCGGTGCCGAAGGCACGCAGGTCGTCCGCGACGGCCGTGGCGCCTCCGGTGTTCCACTGCGGTGTCGCGAGCGCGCCCGAGTCGGCGGTGGACGCGGCCGCACCGGTGGCCGTCCCGGCGGTCAGCAGCCCGGACAGCAGCGACACCGCTGCGGCACGGACCGCGCCGGACCGGCGCACGACACGCGGGTGGAACGACGACATCACGGAACTCCCCTCCGGCCGGGGCCTTCTGACTCGGGACCCGGGATCCGTACGCGGCGCCACCGGCCCATGACCCACCCCGGCATCCTAGGGAAGCGCCCCGCCGCACCCGGCGGCAGCCCGGGACCGGGCCGGTTCCGACTCGCAATTGTTACCGCCCGAAAGGTGAGCAACCGGCGGCAACCAGGACAGTCCACGGTGACATCACGTCAGCAAGGGAGCGCCCGGCACCGCTTGCATCCCCCATGGGTCTCCCGGCGCGCCGGGCGGCGCGCCCGGCCGGGTCTTCAGGGCCGCCACCGCGGCCGGCCGGGCACCCCCGGCGACACCGCCCGCCTCCCCCGCGCCCGTCTCTCCCCTGGTGGTGCGGCGGAACGCCGAGGTGCCGCGCGCCAGGTCGTGCCCCACGGCGACCGCCTCGATGTCCACGTCGGTGCGGGCCTGGCCGTCGCGGGTCTCGGCCCGCACCTTGAGCCTGCCGTGGACCACCACCGGATCCCCCACCGACAGCGAGGCGGCCACGTTCGCCGCCAGGGAGCGGCGGGTCCACACCGTGAAGAAGTTGGTGTGGCCGTCCACCCACGTCGCCTTCTCTCGGTCCCAGTAGCGGGGCGTCGCCGCCAGCCGGAACCGGGCGACATGGCCCCGCTCGTCCTCCCGGTGCACCGGCTGCGTCGCCACGTTGCCGACCGCGCAGACCACCGTCTCGTTCATCGCACGTCCCTTCACCACACCCGTGGAATCCGGACGCCCGCGGCAGAGCACGGACACCCGGGGAAGCGCCGACGGGCCCGTCCCGTTCGGCCGCTTCCAGGGTGCGGCGGATCGGGCGGGCCCGCTGAGGGCTGTGGGTTCAGAGGGTGGTTGTGGACAACTGCCCCACCCGTGAGGGTGAACGGGCGCCTCCGAGGGTGCCCGCCCCCACCGGCAGGGCGCCGCTGACCACGCCGTACTGCTCGCGCACCTCGCGGTGGCCGGCCACCGCCTCGGCGACCGGCTCCAGGACCCGGACGCGGCCGCA
>NZ_JACADT010000039.1:0-15810 GCF_013421635.1 Streptomyces sp. UH6
GTGCCCGAGCCACGGCCCTCGGAATCCGCGTACCAATATCAATGTCGGTGCCGGCTGGAAGGCTGGTCGGACGAACGGTGACGGGGAACTGCCACAGGCGGCCACCGAAGCCCTCGGCGCCGCCGAAATATTCGACGACGCCCGATTCGGCGACGGGGCTTCCCGGGCCCGCCATGGCCGCGCGTAGGGGAAGATTGGAAAGGTGGGAGAAGCGGAACCGCGGAGACTCGCGACCGGTCAGCCTCGGTGACGATGTTGACGACACCATGCCAGTGGTCGTCATCTTCTGACAGCCTCGCATCCCAACACGGCAGACGGTCTTCAAACACCTAACTCCCCTCGTTATGCTGTGCGTTCGCTTGGGGGAGGTGGTGCCGTGCACACAAGCGGCGGTGAGGGCGGTATGTACGTTCCTGGAGAAGACTCAGGCGCGTCGGCGCCTCCCAGGCCCCCCTCCCCGGTGCAGCCACTGGCGGAGCCGACGGCAGGGCTGGACAGAGCCGAGCGGCCGAGTCCCCAGCCTGAGCTGCCTGGGTATGAACGACGACCACACGTACGCTTCTTCGCCATCTACGGCTTGCTCGTCGGGGCCATGTCGACGTGCGTCGCATTGCTCTTCATGCTGGTGATCGACACGGAACCAGACCTGAACGGCCTACCCGACACGCCCATGCCGACTGCCTGGCCCTCAGGGATCCCGACCGAAATCCCCACGGAGCTGCCGTCGGACTTCCCGTCGAGCTTACCGACGGACTGGCTGACCGCCATGCCGACCGGCTTCCCCACGGACTACCTGTCGGACTTTCCGACCATCGACCCGTCGATCTTCTCCGACCTTCCGACGGACGAGTGGTCCCTGCCGACCGACAGCCTCGGCGAGTTCCCGGAGGCGCAGTGACCGTGCACGCGGGCCCGCCGCCCCCGTTCCACCCGCGGCAGTGGCCGCCGCCCGGCGCGCCTCATCCGCCCACGATGCCGCCCCCGCCCCGGGACACCCGGGCCCGCGCAGTGCTGCTCATCCTCCTGATGATGCACGTGGCGGTGGGGATCCAGATGCTGATCGACCTGAACCGCCCCGAGTTGACACTGCTGAACGATGGGGCGTTCAGTGTGCTCGACGGCCAGGTCCATGCCGGGCCGCTCGGCAGGCTGATGGTCTTCGGCTTCCCAGCCTGCTGGTCGCTCGCCGCCTTGCTGGGCCTCGTCGCCCTGGTGGCCCTGGCAGCCTCCGGCCCTTCCGGGCGGTTCATCCGGAACTGCAAGGTCGCCCTCGCCGTGTTGCTGCTGCTGCCGTTCGCGGCTGTCGCGGTGGCGGTCACCAACATCTTCGTCTCGCCCGGCCTCTCCACCCTGGCCCTCCTGGGGTGCCTGCCGAGCACCGTGCTCGGTGTCTTGGCCGTCCACGGGGCGCAGCGGTATCGCAGGATGCCGCTGTGGCTGCCGCTGGCGGCCTTCGGTGGCGGGCTGGTCATGGGCGGTGGCTTCGGGGCCACGACGGGTATCTGGCTGGCTTCGCACCTCCCCAACTATCTGTGGACGCCGGGGGTGGGTGCCGCGCAGCTGGACTACACCGTGCAGACCGCGGTGTACGTCGGCGCCGGAGTGTTCGAGGAACTGGGCAAGGGCGCGGCCATCGCGGTGCTGTTCCTCCTCTTCCGTCGCCACTTCGACGGCGTTGTCTCCGGGGTTGTGATCGGTGCCGCTACCGGGCTGGGCTTCAACTACATGGAGAGTGTCCTGTACATCACCGCCGGTGACGGCGTCTACGCCAATCTCCAGTACTGGTTGCGGCAGTCTCTGGGCTTGATGGCCGCGCACACGGCGTTCACCGCGGCGATCGGTGCCGGCTTCGGCATAGCGCGCCAGCTGCGGACGCCCAGCGCGCGTCGAGCGGTCATCGCCTGCGGCTTCCTGGCCGCCATCAGCACTCACGCGGCCAACAACCTGCTGCTGCGCTACTTCCAGCATGAGGTGTCGGATTGGTTCCCCCACGTGAGCGATGCGGTCTGGGTGCTGGCGGTGTTCCCCATCGCGATCCTCCTGCTCCAGGGCCCGTTGCTGGTGCTTTACCTGCTGCTGTTACGGCGCGGGCTGCGCGGTCAGGCTGCCGGGCTCGCGGTCGAGTTGGTCGCCGAGGCGGCGCGTGGCCACGGCGCGGTCACGTGGGGCGAGCTGCCGGCGCTGCTCAACCCGGCGCGCCGGTTCCGGGTCAAGGTGGACGTACTGCGGCGCGGCGGTGGGGTGCGTGCCTACCGTCGCCTGGCTCGGCTGCACGCCGCGCAGCTCGAGCTTGGCATGCACCGGTGGCACGCTTCCCGTGACGAGGTCGACCCCTACGACACGCGTGACGAGGCGCGGCTGCGTGAGCGTGTGCTGCGCTTGAAGACGGACGGCGCGGTACCGCTCCTTGGGCCGCAAGAGGGGGTGCCGTCGTGAGGCGCCGCGCCGGTGCCGCGTTGGCGAAGCTCGCGGCCGTGGCCTGCTGGACCGCGGTGCCGCTGCTGCTGGGTGCCGGCACCGCCGAGGCTGCCTGCGGCGGGTTGACCTACGCCGAGCGGCAGCAGGCCCCGAACCCCGACGACATACCCGAGATCACTGAGAACCTGTCCAACCCGGGGTGTCACTCCTCAGCCCCCTGGATCGGCGCCGCCAGTCTGGGCGGCGCTGCCGGCCTTGGCTGGGCCGGCTGGGTTCTGTACAACTACTGGGCCGGAGGCCGCCCTTCGGCCATGGCTGTCCCGCTGGCCCCGCAACCCTCAGGTGCCGGCGCCTCCCCACCGATGCCGCCGCCCCCGCCCCCGCCGGCGCCGCCCGCCTCGGCAGAGCAACCGCCGGAGCCTCGCGGCCGACCCGCTCAGGGCATCCAGCCGGTGGACGTCCGTGGCATGGGCGACACGATCCACGGCTCGGCGCGCATGCCGGGTGGACAGATTCCGTACCGGGACTTGTCTCCGAAAGCCAAGCACCTGGTCCGGCAGCTGGAATCACACGGCCATATCAGCATTCGCACCGGCGAGGTCAACGTCTCGCACCTGACGGAGCTTCAACGGTTCAGTGCAGTCGAGCACGCGATCATCCAGAACGCGGCCGGAGAGCTGCGCCTGTTCAGCGGCACAGAATATACGTCGACGATTCCTGAGGAACTGCGCGGCCAGGGTTACGCTTTCATCGCCCACACCCACCCGGAGGACCGCATGCCGGGGCCGCCCACCGATCTCGAGCGGGTGCGCGGTATCGCGAACAGCATGGTTCGAGACCTTGATTACAAGGTTTCCGATCATGTCGAGGTGGTGGTCAGCCGGGACGGAAACCTCCGCTTCTTCGACGGCGACGGAATTCTCGATCTGCCATCCGGGGGATTCCCATCGGGTGGTCCGGTGAACGACCGCGGATTCATCGTCCCTGTCCCCAGAATCGGCTGACTGGTAGTCTGAGACCGAGTGAAAGAGGTGTTCCCCGCCATGGACGACGACGACACCACATCGTGTCGGATCTGCGGAGAGTTTGTGCTGCAGATCCCGGGGGCGACCGGCATCGTCCACAGCTACTGGCTGCTGCGGGCCACCTGGAACCCCGATCACCAGTTCTTCCACGGCCCGCTGCACTTCTCCTGCCTTGAACAGTGGAAACATCGCGAACCCTTCCGGACGGAGTTGGCCGGGATCCTCACCGGCCGGGGCCGCACCCTCACCCTGGAAGCCGAAGGGATCGAGTACACGCTGGAGCAGCCCGGCTTCTCCTACAGTGAGCGGCTTCACCAGGACACCGACTGTGCCATCTACCGGAACACCGCCACGGACCGCTGGCTCGTGCTCACCACACAGGCATCCTGGATCACTCTCGGCCCGCAGCAAGTCCGTGCTCTCGGCCAAGGAGCTCCGGCCCGCGTCGAAGGAGGCGTCGACCGGGTCACCCTCCTGGAGGACCCGGGCCCGAATATCCAATCAGCGACGCTACCGGAGCTGCTCGACCTCCTCGGCAGCCGCGAGAGATATCTCGGCGCGCTGGAGAACGGATCACCGGACTACCGATTCTGGGAATATCATGCCAGGAAGCGAGTCCTGGAGTATTCGGTGAAAATCGATCTGCCTCTCCCAGCCTCGGTAGTGGAATTCTTCACCGAGTACGCGCTTTCCTACGAGCCGATCTCCTTTGAAAATCTCGAATAGGCTTCGATGCAGGTCGCGGACGATGGTGACACAGCTTCGCGCGAGGAAGAGAGCGGGACGCGGATCGCGTCGATGATCATGTTGGGCTGGCATTGCGGCGGGCTCGGCGAAAGATGCGCCGGTACCTCAGTCGCGTGACGCTTCGTTAGACGGGTGCTCGTGCCGCCGACAAGGCCTGGTTGATCGTTCGCTGGGTCGTATCGAGGCTCCGACCGGGAAGCCGTCTGATCGGTGTGGTCACCCAGGGGCCGGCGCCGATGTAGGCGCGGTCGGCGAGGACGGGCCCGCCCTGGCGTTCGCAGATCCGGATGATGCGGTGGGTGCGGGCCGCGGTCAGGTCGAGGGTGCGGCCGGGCAGGGCGGGCGAGATCCACAGCAGGTTGCCCGCAGGATCGGCGACGACCTGTACGTTCACGTCGTGGCGGCCTGGCGACGCGCATGCGGTCAGGCCAACCGGCACCGGCCGGCCGGTGCGCGGGCGGGACGGGCGCCGGTCTCGTATCGAGCCACAGGGGATCAGGGCTGTTCGGCGGCCCGTCTTTCAACCCCGGTGTACCTCGGTGTCGCCGTTCACGGTGCGCAGGGTCAGCCGGCGCGGGTGGTCCGCGGAGCCCGGGTGGGAGCGGGGACAACAGGTACCAGCCTCCGACGCAGTCGAGGGGAAGCGGCTTGAGCCGGTGACCACGGGCCGGGCCGCTCCTGGACCCGCATCTGCCTGACGTCTGCTGGTCGGTCTACGCTGCGGCCATGCCATCGTCAGGCTGGACACGCCTCACCGAAACGCAGGGAGCACGGCGCCGACTGGCCATCATCGGCCGCCATGTCATCAGGCGTCCCTTCCTGATTCTCGCTCTCGCAGGCCTGGCCTTCCTCATCACCAGATTCGGCAAGGATTTCCCCTTGCTCTATGGCATGGGCCCTCTGGGAGCTGTTCTGATCATGGGAAGCATGGGCCGCTACCGTCCCGCCGCAGAGCGCAGCGATGACCCCGCGCCCCAGGACGCCGGGACGATCTGACCAGCAGCCGATCCTCCAGGGAAATCCCTGCGCGCTCCGTGGACTACACGCTGCTTCGGGAGCCGATCCGATGAGCCGGAGGATCCGCCAGGAGGTACGAGCCTCCGGCGCCCTCGCGGGGGAGTGGTCTGAGCCGCTGACCGGGCTGAAGGGAGACTGGCAGGCATGCAGTGGCAGCAGGAGACCGACGCCCAGGTCGTCGTCGGCGGACAGACGCATCCCGTCCGCGCCGCCTACAGCACCTACAGCATCGGCCCGGCCCTGCGCTGGCACGGCACCATCACCACCCGAGACGCCGGCGTCCGGCGAGCCCTGTTCGAGGCGGCCGACGCCCGTCTCCGGCTGCCGTCCGGCTGGGAGGGAGAGATCCACGCCACCGCCAGCGCGAGCGGCGGCATCGCCCAGGTCGCCGGAGAGGGCTCCCCAGACAAGTAGTCGGCGCCCCAGCAGACCGCCTTGGCACCCCTTGTCGTGCAGGTCAGAGCACATGGCGCGCAGGCCCTTGAACGGCACCCACCGACAGAACCCGGGGCAGAACGTAGGAGAGGACCCAGGGCAGAACCTAGGACGGAACCCAGGGGAGAACCTGCCGCGGCCCGGCGAGACGTGCGACTAAGGCGACCGCCCCACGCGCACGCGCGCGTGATGCCAAGGTGGTGGCCATGAACGTGGAGCTGCACGGCGGGCCGCTGGACGGACAGCGCGTGCCCGTCGACCCCGAGGACCCGGACCCGTGGATCGCCATCATCAACCACCGCAGCCAGTACGGCGGCCGCAGCATGTACGCCCCCGACGACACCGGCCGCTGGACGTGGGTCAGGGACCTGAGGCCGGAAGAGATGTGAGCGGACGCCGCTGCTGACCCGCCGCCCGGGCGTCGACGAGTCCGCCGGCGGGCGCGGTCGGGTTTCTGGAATTTCTGGACCCCCCAACGCGGGCGCGCGCGTAACGCGGACGAACCCGGACAGGTCGCCGGGTTATTGCTCAACTTGCGCAGGTTCACGCGCGCGTGCCCGTAAGACTCCAGGCTGCGAAGCGGACCGCAACCACAGGCGCGCGGGCCAAGTCTTCACCTTCATGAGAGCCATACGACGGGCACGGGCAGCATCAGGTGACCGGGAGTTACGACTGTGGAGGGTCGGCCGGGCCCTGACGGTCACCTTCGCCGCGGCGGTCCTGGCCGCGGGCAGCGTCTTCTACACCCTGATCGTCCTGCTGGACTTCCAGGAGATCGACACGGCCGCGAAGCTCGACGCGAAGACGCTCTTCGATATCGTGAAACTCTCCTTCGGCGTGGTTGCCGGAGCCGGTGCACTCGTCGCCCTGGTCGTCGCCTACCGCCGCCAGCGCGTCGACGAGGCCGGCGCCCACCGCGAAGCCACCCGGCTCCACACCGAACGCTTCTCCCAGGCCGTCGACAAACTTGGTTCGGACTCCCCAGCCGTTCGGCTCGGCGGCGTCCACGCGCTGGCCGGCCTCGCCGACGATGCCCCAGACGACAGCCTGCGCCAGACATGCATCGACGTCCTGTGCGCCTACCTCCAGCTCCCCTTCACCCCCGACCCCGGCGACGACCCCTCTCACCAGGAGGAACACCACCACTACCTGGCCCTCCGCAAGGTCCGACACACGATCCTGCGCCTCATCGGCGACCACTACCGACGCCCCCGGGGAACCCACCGCTCCTGGCAGGGCTGCGACCTCGACCTCACCGGCGTCATCATCGATGGCGACATGGACTTCGGCGGCGCGGTGTTCTCCGGCGGCAGGGTGTCGTTCAACGGCGCGACGTTCTCCGGCGGCAGGGTGTCCTTCGGTGGCGTGGTGTTCTCCGGCGGCGAGGTGTCCTTCGACGACGTGACCTTCTCCGGCGGCAGGGTGTCCTTCGACGGCGCGACGTTCTCCGGCGGCAGGGTGTCCTTCGGTGGCGTGGTGTTCTCCGGCGGCGAGGTGTCCTTCGACGGCGCGACGTTCTCCGGCGGCGAGGTGTCCTTCGGTGGCGTGGTGTTCTCCGGCGGCGAGGTGTCCTTCGGCATCGCGGTGCTCTTCGGCGGCGACCTGGACTTCGGCGGCGCGGTGTTCTCCGGCAGCAGGGTGTCTTTCGGCCGCGCTAGGTTCTCCGGCGGCGCTGTGTCCTTCCGCGGCGCGAGGTTCTTAGGCGGCAGGGTGTCGTTCGACCACGCGACGTTCTCCGGCGGCAGGGTGTCCTTCGACGGCGCGACGCTCTCCGGCGGCAGGGTGTTCTTCGGCGGCGAGGTGTCCTTCAGCGGCACCGGCGGCGAGGTGTCCTTCAGCGGCGTGGTGTTCTCCGGCGGCAGGGTGTCCTTCGACGGCGCGACGTTCTCCGGCGGCAGGGCGTACTTCAACAACGTGGAGTTCTCCGGCGGCGCGGTGTCCTTCGAGCGCGCGAGGTTCTCCAGCGCCGAGGTGTACTTCGACCGCGCAAGGTTCTCCGGCGGCGCGGTGTCCTTCAGCCGCGCGACGGGTCCGGCCCCCCGTGGACTTCTCGACGCTGTAGGTACTCCTCCTCCTGTGTCGGTCATCATTCCCCGGGCTTGGCTGACCACGAATCCATAAAGCCGCGGAGGCTTAATCGGTTGCCTTCGCCCCCACATACGATCCAATGAGCGAGAGGGTCCCCGTGCATCAAACGGTGGTTGAGCGAACACCGGGCCGCCGTCCCGGACCGCCGGCAGAACGCCCCGACCGGTTGTTCATCCAGCCGTTCAGACTGCCTTGGCCCGGCAGTATCGGCCTACATGAAGGGCAGCCAGCCTCACACGTGCTGCGGGGGCCCGACGACCTTCTGCCCGATCCGTTCGGCGAGCCAAGCCGCGCGGCGGTCCTCGTAGCCGTCGCCGTTGCGGCGTCGCACGTGAACGAGCACCGTGTGCTGGTCGGTGCGGGGTTCCAGTTCACGCGAGTCGCAGTTGAACAGCATTGTGACCTCGGCGTGGTTGTACTCTCCGCAGAAGTCCTGGTCCGGCACCTCGGGCCAGGCCAGTGAGGTCCACCGGATCTCCCCCAGATGAGGGCCGACCACTGCGGCGAACCGGTCCTCGATGCTCCCCACGGGCTGGTCCAGCATCGAGATCCCCACAGGCAGGTACGGCTCCACCCACGCCAGATCGCCGGACAGTTCACGGATGGGGGCCGGACGGTTCAGGTCCGGGAAGCCGGGCGGCGGAGTGGCGGGCGCGCCCGTGTTCCAGCTCGTCAGCCACGCATCCGGCAGGGGGTCGGCAAGTCGCTTCACCTCGGCCACAGTGGGCACCGCCGCCTCCACCGACACCTCGGAGTACGGCGCGACCCCGAACGCCACCATCTGGCGGGCCACCCGCAGAGCGAGGCCAGGGTCAGACGTCCGGAAGACAGGATAGGCAACGTCCATCGACATGGGGTGACCCTCGCACAGCCTGCTCTGAAGAAGCTCCCCGTTTCTCCGCAGCCATGGAGCACAGCGGACAAGCAGCCCCAGGCATGCTCCCCACAACCTTCTCCGAGAGACGCTGACGGGCGGAGACCGACTCCTCAGCGGTCTGCTCCTTACCATCTCCCGCTCTCTCTGGCTCTTGATAAGCTCCCGCGCGGCGAGTTGGGGGCGCATACAGCTGCGGAAGTTCGGCATCGCCAGGCCGGAGGACTCGGCTTGCTACAGGGGTGAAGGCGGGCCCCCAAGTTCACTACACAGCTCGCCGGTTGCGTCGCCACCGCATGCCGAGAGGGCCCAGTCGAGAGGGCTCTGCTGCTTCCGCGATGGCAAGCTTGCTGCGGCTGTTGAGGGTCTCGGGGTGGTCCGGGCCGAGGATCCGCTCCCGGTCGGCGAGCACCTCACGGAGCAAGTCGACGGCCTCCGAATAGCGCCTCAGCCCGCAGAGGGCGTCAGCGAGGCTGTGGCGGCTGTTGAGGGTCTCGGGGTGGTCCGGGCCGAGGATCCGCTCCCGGTCGGCGAGCACCTCACGGAGCAAGTCGACGGCCTCCGAATAGCGCCTCAGCCCGCAGAGGGCGTCAGCGAGGCTATGGCGGCTGTTGAGGGTCTCGGGGTGCTCCGGGCCGAGGACCCGCTCCTGATCGGCGAGCACCTCACGGAGCAAGTCGACGGCCTCCGAATAATGCCCAAGCTCACGGAGGGTGTCGGCGAGGTTGTTGCGGCTGAGGAGGGTGTCGGGGTGGTCCGAGCCGAGGACCCGCTCCTGATCGGCGAGCACCTCACGGAACAGAGCAACGGCCTCCTGGCGACCTCCAAGGTCGCTGATGGCTGTGGCGAGGTTGTTGCGGATGCTGAGGGTGTCGGGGTGGTCCGGGCCGAGGACCCGCTCCTGATCGGCGAGCACCTCACGGAACAGATCAACGGCCTCCGAATAATGCCCAAGCTCACGGAGGGTGTCGGCGAGGTTGTTGCGGCTGAGGAGGGTGTCGGGGTGGTCCAGACCAAGGTGGCAAGTTTCGGCGCGCAGCACGTGCTCGAGCAACTGGCGTTGCTCGGTGAGGGCTCCTGTTTCGTGGAGGGTGTAGACGAGGGCATCGAGAGTGTCGCGGGTGGCGGTGAAGTCAGCGGGGGTGGTCCGGTAAAGGACGGGTGGGAGGTGGGCTGCGAGGAGGCGTGCAGTCGTCCGGCCAGCACGGCTGGCCTGTGCCGCTTGGTTCGCTGCGTGGAGCAGGTGGGTGTCAAGGGCGTGGAGGGCGGTGGTGTCGTCGGTGCCAGACGGGTTGAGGGCCATGACATCGCGAACGAGGGGATGCAGGGTCACTTGGGTGACGCCGGAAGTATCAGGTCCCTCGGTGGGGGTGCTGGTGTAAAGCAGGCCGTACTGGTGGAGGCCGGCGAAGGCGCTGTCGAGCTCGGCGGCGTTGACGTGGGTGCCGATGGCGTCGGTCAGCAGGGCGGGGGTGATCAGGCTGAGGGGGATGGGGGCGGGTGAGAACAGGGCCAAGAAGTGCAGGAGAGGCCGGGTGAGGGGGTAGCCATCGGTCTCAAGCTGGGTGAGGGAGAGGTCCCAGGTGTGGCGGACGACGGTACGGGCGATGTCCGGGTCGCTCGCTTGCGGGTGAGTGGCGCCGAGGAGACTGCCGAACTCGGCTTCTAGGGCGTGCTGGTAAGAGGCGAAGGTGCGGTGCCGGACGGTGGGCCGGGCGAGGTAGCGGCCAGCTGTATCTAGGGCCAGGGGCAGACCGCCAAGCCGCGTGCTGAGTGCTTCGGCTTCCTCCCAGGTCCCGGCAGTAGGCGCGTGGTGCTGGAGGACCGCTCCGGCTGCAGCGTGATTGAGCGGTTTCAACGGGAGGAGACGGGCGCGGGGGCCCCAAGTGTCCGGGGAGGTGTCCCGGCTGGTGACCACCAGCAGTCCTGCGCCGTCGGGCCGCAGCCATCCTCGGTAGGCGGACACCGGGTCGGGGCCCGGTCCGATGCGGTGGGGGGTGTCGACGTTGTCGATGACGATGACCCAGTCTCGTGTCGCGGCGAGATGTGCCCAGACGGTGTCGACGAGGACGGCCCGCCCGTTGTGCGCGTCGGTGACGGCGGTTTCGGGCAGCCCGAGGATCTCGGCGATGCGGGTGAGGTCGTCGGCGAGGCGGCCGGGGTCGTCCTGCCACCGCACCCAGAACACGGCCCGGCCTGCCTCCTGGGCCCGTCGGGCAGCCTCAGCTGCAAGCGTCGTTTTCCCCAGCCCGCCCGCACCGCACACCACCGCCAGCCCGCCTGCCCTGCCCCGGACCGGCGGTTCCAGCAGCGTCAGCTCCGCCTCGCGGCCCTGGACCGGCGCGTTCGGCCGGGGCGGCAGGTAGGAGGACAGACCCGCGGCAGAACTCACCCACGCCCGCCCGCCTCCCGCCGCGATGTCACCCGCGCCTGGCCCGGCCGGTGCAGGCGAGCGCAGAGCCCACAGGGACACCGCCAGGCCGACAACACCACACACAGCCCCGATGACGCTGGAGGTCTGGTCAGCCTTGTCCAGGCCGAACCGCGCGACCGCCCACACGATCCCGCCTGCCGCCGCGGCGACAGCGAGCGCCAACAGCAGTCGCCTCACGGCCCACCGCCACCGGCCCCGCCCCGCGTGTGCCCGCATCCCGTCGTCCCCCTTCGCCGCCTGTTTGCAGTGCTGAGGACAGCATGCTCGGCTTCACGACGTTCTGAAGTCGAGCACCAGGCACCGGTGCGCGGCCGTGACGGGGACCGACGGTCGGGGACCGGCTCCTCGCGGTTCGATGGCGGGTCGGATATCCGACCGTCTGTTCTGGCTCTTGATATCGATCCTTCGATCAGCACAGCCGCACTCGTGCATCCCCGCTCGCGCGGGTTAGGGGTCAGCGCGGATACCGAGCTGCAAGCTGCTCACCAGCAGCACACAATGCCGCAAGGTCACCAAGAAAGTAGCTCAGCACCTGGGGTACAGCCGCAGCGTCCGCGTGCGGTTGCCTCTTCCAAGGGTTGCGTCCTTCCACCAACAGCCACTTCACGGCTTGCCGCACGTCGGAAGATGAAGCCTGGGTCAGCCAAAGGAGGCCAGCCTCGGTCACGCGGGGGCGCACCTCCTCGTCGAGGATGCGCTACTGAGAGGTAACGGTTGCGTGCTGAACGCGTGTGGGTGGAAACGTTCACGGGGCTCCGGTTGGAGCAGTTCGGGCGGCTGCTCAAGGTGGTGCGGGAGCGGGGCGGAAACGGCACGCTGCGAGGCCGGCCGTGGAGCCTGCCGCTGGCTGAGCGGGTGTTGGTCGTGGCCGTTTACTACCGCACGAACCTGACCATGCGACAGCTCGGCCCGTTGTTCGGCGTCTCGTCCTCGACAGTGTGCCGGGTGATCCGAAAGCTCGGCCCACTCCTCGCGCTTGCGCCGGCCGCCCGCCCGGCCGATGCGACGGACCGGATGTGGATCGTGGACGGAACCCTGGTCCCGGTCCGCGACCGCAAGGTCGGAGCGTCCAGCCGTAACTACCGGTTCTCGGCGAACGTGCAGGTCATCGTGGACGCCGACACCCGGCTGGTGATCGCAGCGGCCCCGCCGGTGCCGGGCGCCACCGCGGACGCGCATGCCTGGCGGAACTCCGGCCTGGCCGGGCACTGCCAGGGCGTGACCGTGCCGGGGGACGGCGCCTACCTCAACTGCGGCATGGTCACCCCGCACCGGAAACGGCCCCGACGCGAGCTGCTGCCGGGCGAGGAGGCCGACAATGCGGCCCACCGCACGGTGCGGGCCCGAGTGGAGCACGTGATCGGCCGGCTGAAGAACTACAAGATCCTCCGCGACTGCCGACAGCACGGCGACGGCCTCCACCACGCCGTCCAAGCCGTCGCCCACATGCACAACCTCGCCATCGCATCATGACCAGAAAACTGCCTTTACAGGCCCTGACCTGTCCAAACACGGCCTTGTGCAACACCCTTTAGGCCCTCACCTTCAGCACCACCTCCACCAGGCGGGCGACGTGGCTCTGCCACGGCGTCTCGTCCTGGTGCTCCATCTCTACGGCCCCCCTTGATCCCGGAGCCGGAGCCGGAGCCGGAGCCGGGTCGGTGCGGGCGCCGGCCGCATGCTGGTGCGCGCGGATGATGGTGGAGTCGACCGAGATGTCCCAGTCGATCTCGCCTGCAGTGTCCGCCGCGGCCTGGGCCTGCTGCAGCAGACGTTCCCAGGTTCCGTCGGCCGACCAAAGGCGGTGGCGTTCGTAGACCGTCTTCCACGGCCCGAAACGCTCGGGCAGGTCACGCCACTGCACGCCGGTTCGTACCCGGTGCAAAATCCCGTCGATTACCTGCCAGTGGTTCCGCCACCGGCCACAACGCCCGTTGCTGACTGGCAGGAACGGCAGCAGCCGTTCCCACTCGGCATCACTCAGATCGCCCCGCCCCATGCTCACATCAACGGCTGGAACGCGCTGACCGTCACGTGGCCGGCACGACACCTTCGCGCTGGGTGTTCTTCGGCCTGGAAAGAAAGATTCGACGGGTCGGCAGTTCGATTTCCGTGACGATGACGGTGATCTCCGCTCCGGCCTCGAAGTCTTCCACCGGACTCACCGCGGGCCGACCGCCGATCTCTTTGGAGGGGATCAGCCCGACGATCCCGTCTCCGAGCTCGACGAACACGCCGATGGGAACTGCCTCCTCCACTGTCCCGCGGACTTCCTGACCCACCGGCGTGCGGTCGGCGAAGGCCCGTAGAGGGTCGGGCTCCAGCGCCTTCAAGGACAGCCGTGCCTCCGCGTTGTAGGTGTCGAACTGGAGGAACTCACATGAGACCCGCTGGCTCACCTGGACGACATCGGTGGGAGCGTCAATGCGCCGCCAGGACAGTTCGGGGATGACGATGAACCCGACACCAGGGAAAAGGGGATGGGCAGGTCCGTCGTCCAGGGCCACGAAGACCCCGAACCGTTCGATCGCCGCGACGGTGCCGGACAGGATGTCTCCGCGGTGCAAGGTCTCCAAAAACGCACAAAGTCCCGGGCTTTCAGACTGCCAATCCATACCGCCACCCTGGCACACGACGTCGAGGGCCGACCATGCCAGCGACGAGCTGCAGCTCCCGCTATGCCTCAGTAGCCGAGACCATGATCGGCCGGTTGGCCGCGGGCTCGTCAAACGGCCCTACGACCTCCGGCACGCCGGCATCTCCTTCTGGCTGTACTCCGGTGTCGATCCCGCGGAGTGCGCCAGGAGGGCGGGGCAGAGCATCGAGGTTCTCTTCCGCAACTACGCGAAGTTCCTCGACGGCGTCCAGGAGCACGCAAACCAGTTGATCGACCAGTCGATGCGCGCGTGGGACCGGGTGTCCCAGCCTGCTCCGAGGCGGCGTCGATGACCTTGGGCAGGGCCATCTTGGACCGGGAATAGACCGGGACAGCTGGTCCGGGATGGGAAACCGGTGGGAGGTATCGGGAGGATCCGGTCACCCCCGCTCCGCCGTTCCAGGTCGTAGGAGCAAGGTGCCTGACCTGCATTCCTGCAGGTCAGGCACCCTTTTTCGAGGCTCTCAGAAGAGGCCGACCTCCTTGGCGGAGTACGAGGTCAAGATGTTCTTCGTCTGCTGGTAGTGGTCCAGCATCATCTTGTGCGTCTCACGGCCGATGCCTGAGCCCTTGTAGCCCCCGAAGGCGGCGTGGGCCGGGTAGGCGTGGTAGCAGTTGGTCCACACACGGCCCGCCTGGATGGCGCGGCCCGCGCGGTAGGCGGTGTTGGCGTCGCGGGTCCAGACGCCGGCGCCGAGTCCGTAGAGGGTGTCGTTCGCGATCTTGACGGCGTCGTCGAAGTCGCCGAAGGAGGTCACCGAGACGACCGGGCCGAAGATCTCCTCCTGGAAGATCCGCATGCTGTTGTCGCCCTCGAAGATGGTGGGCTGGACGTAGTAACCGCCCTTCAACTCGCCCTCGTGCTCGATGCGTTCCCCGCCGGTGAGGATCTTGGCGCCCTCCTGGCGGCCGATGTCCAGGTAGGAGAGGATCTTCTCCAGCTGGTCGTTGGAGGCCTGTGCGCCGATCATCGTGGTGGTGTCCAGCGGGTGGCCGGGGACGATCCGCTCGGTGCGCTCGACGGCGGCGGCGAGGAAGTCGCCGTAGTGGCCGCGCTGGATCAGGGCGCGCGAGGGACAGGTGCAGACCTCGCCCTGGTTGAGGGCGAACATGGTGAAGCCCTCGAGCGCCTTGGTCAGGAAGTCGTCCTGCGCGCGGGAGACGTCGTCGAAGAAGATGTTCGGGGACTTGCCGCCCAGTTCCAGGGTGACCGGGGTGATGTTCTCCGAGGCGTACTGCATGATCAGCCGCCCGGTGGTGGTCTCGCCGGTGAACGCCACCTTGGCGACCCGCGGACTCGAGGCCAGCGGCTTGCCCGCCTCGACGCCGAAGCCGTTGACGATGTTCAGCACGCCCGGCGGGAGCAGGTCGGAGACCAGGCTCAGCCAGTAGTGGATGGAGGCCGGGGTCTGCTCGGCCGGCTTGAGGACCACCGCGTTGCCGGCCGCGAGAGCCGGGGCGAGCTTCCAGACCGCCATCAGGATGGGGAAGTTCCACGGGATGATCTGGGCGACGACGCCCAGTGGCTCGTGGAAGTGGTAGGCGACGGTGTCGTCGTCGATCTCCGCCAGCGAGCCCTCCTGGGCGCGCAGAGCACCCGCGAAGTAGCGGAAGTGGTCGATGGCCAGCGGGATGTCGGCGGCCAGCGTCTCCCTGACGGGCTTGCCGTTCTCCCAGGTCTCGGCGACCGCCAGCTTCTCCAGGTTCGCCTCCATCCGGTCCGCGATCCTCAGCAGGACGTCGGCGCGCGCCGTCGGGGACGTGCGTCCCCACGCCGGGGCGGCGGCGTGGGCGGCGTCCAGGGCGCGCTCCACGTCCTCCGCGGTGCCGCGTGCCACCTCGGTGAAGGGCTGCCCGTTCACCGGCGACGGGTTCTCGAAGTACTGGCCGCGGGCGGGCGGGACGTACTCGCCGCCGATGAAGTGGTCGTAGCGCGCCTGGTAGGAGACGATCGCGCCCTCGGTGCCCGGGCTTGCGTAACGGGTCATCTGTCTGCCTCCCGGAGGTGGGCCGCCCGCCGTCGGACGGCTCGTCAGCTCTGGTCGCGCAGGCTAGGGGCCACGACGTTGCGCGGACGTTGCGAGCGGGCGCCGGGGGAGGAGGAGGGCCGCGGCGG
>NZ_JACADT010000390.1:0-4952 GCF_013421635.1 Streptomyces sp. UH6
GGGGGCGGCGGGGCGTGGGGCCCCGTCCGCCGGGGGTGGGCCCCGGCGGACGGGGTGGGGTCAGCCGCCGTAGGCGCCGGAGGCGGTGAGGCGGAGGGCGGTGTCGATCAGCGGAACGTGGCTGAAGGCCTGCGGGAAGTTGCCGACCTGCCGCTGGTGCTTGGAGTCCCACTCCTCCGCCAGCAGCCCCAGGTCGTTGCGGAGCGACAGCAGCTTCTCGAACAGCCGCCGCGCCTCGTCGACCCGGCCGATCATCGCGAGGTCGTCGGCCATCCAGAAGGAACAGGCGAGGAACGCCCCCTCGTCACCCGCCAGCCCGTCGACGTTGTCGTCGCCCGCATGGGTCGGGTAGCGCAGGATGAACCCGTCCGGGGTGGACAGCTCCCGCTGGATCGCCTCGATGGTGCCGATCACCCGCTTGTCGTCCGGCGGCAGGAAGCCCACCTGCGGGATCAGCAGCAGCGACGCGTCCAGCTCCTGGGAGCCGTACGACTGGGTGAAGGTGTTGCGCTCCGGGTCGTAGCCCTTCTCGCAGACATCGCGGTGGATGTCCTCCCGCAGCTCCCGCCACCGCTCCAGCGGCCCCTCCGCGTCCCCGGACTCCACCAGCTTGATGGTGCGGTCCACCGCGACCCAGGCCATCACCTTGGAGTGCACGAAGTGGCGCCGCGGCCCGCGCACCTCCCAGATGCCCTCGTCCGGCTGGTTCCAGTGGTCCTCCAGGTAGCGGATCAGCTTCAGCTGGAGCTGCGAGGCGTAGTCGTTGCGGGACAGGCCCGTCATGTGGGCCAGGTGCAGCGCCTCGATGGTCTCGCCGTAGACGTCCAGCTGGAGCTGGTGCGCCGCGCCGTTGCCGACCCGGACCGGGGCGGAGTTCTCGTACCCCGGCAGCCAGTCCAGCTCCGCCTCGCCGAGCTCGCGCTCGCCGGCGATGCCGTACATGATCTGCAGGTTCTCCGGGTCGCCCGCCACCGCGCGCAGCAGCCACTCGCGCCAGGCACGGGCCTCCTCGCGGTAGCCGGTGCGCAGCAGCGACGACAGGGTGATCGCCGCGTCCCGCAGCCAGGTGTACCGGTAGTCCCAGTTGCGGACGCCGCCGATCTCCTCGGGCAGCGAGGTGGTCGGCGCGGCGACGATACCGCCGGTCGGCGCGTAGGTGAGCGCCTTCAGCGTGATCAGCGAGCGGATCACGGCCTCCCGGTAGGGGCCGTGGTACGTACACAGGGCGACCCACTCGCTCCAGAAGTCGCCGGTCGCCGCCAGCGCCTGCTCCGGCTCCGGCAGCGACGGCGGCTCCTTGTGCGAGGGCTGCCAGGAGAGCGTGAAGGCGATCCGGTCACCCGCGGAGACGGTGAAGTCGGTGTAGGTGGTCAGATCCTTGCCGTAGGTGGTCAGCTCCTCCTCGCGGCCCAGCACGGCGGTGTCGTACCAGACCGAGTCCGGCCCGGCGATGCCGACCAGCCGGCCGTCGCGGCGGTGCACCCAGGGCACGATCCGGCCGTAGGAGAACCGCATCCGCAGCGCGGAGCGCATCGGGACCTCGCCCGAGACGCCCTCCACGATCCGGATCACCTGCGGGGCGCCGTCACGCGGCGGCATGAAATCGGTCACCCGGACGGTGCCGTCCGGGGTGTCCCACTCCGACTCCAGGACGAGCGAGTCGCCCCGGTATCGGCGGCGGGTGGCGTCGGGCGCTCCGGCCTCCGGCGCGTGGGCGGGCCCGACGCGCCAGAACCCGTGATCCTCGGTGCCCAGCAGGCCGGCGAAGATGGCCTGAGAGTCGAAGCGGGGCAGGCACAGCCAGTCCACCGTGCCGTCCCGGCAGACCAGGGCGGCGGTCTGCATGTCTCCGATGAGTGCGTAGTCCTCGATACGCCCGGCCACGTGCAACTCCAGTCGAACGGCCACATCGTCCCGGCAGGGACGGTCGCTCTCTTGCGGTCAAGTCAAAGGGGAGTGAAGCGGAAAAAGACAGTTGTTCGCTTGAGTATGAGCTGACGCTCCCGTATGTCCGGTGTATCCGGGACACGGCCTGTGACACCGGCTTGGGTGGAGCCGTCCTGCCCGGCCGGGCTGTCAGCGAGTGTCCGAGCAGGATACGACGCGGGATGATGATGCGCGCGATGCTCGGGACAACAAGAGTGGTCCGAACGGGTGGGCGGCCGGTGACGGCGGGAAGTCGCAGGTCACAGCGGTGGCCCCGGTGCGCGGACGCCTTCGGTCCCGCGCGCTGATACCCTGGTAGCCCGTGGCCGGTGGGAGAAAAACCCCGGCACCGCAGCGACGGCCCCCCGGCCGAACCGGGTCGGCAAGCCGCTCCGCATCCCCAAGACACCGCCACCACGGGAGCCCCCCTTTGGCCATGCCCGCTGCTTTCCGAAACAGCAACGCCACGACGACCAAGCACATCTTCGTCACCGGGGGTGTCGCCTCCTCGCTCGGGAAGGGCCTGACGGCGTCCAGCCTCGGCATGCTGCTCAAGGCCCGTGGCCTGCGTGTCGTCATGCAGAAGCTCGACCCCTACCTGAACGTCGACCCCGGCACGATGAACCCCTTCCAGCACGGTGAGGTGTTCGTCACCAACGACGGCGCCGAGACCGACCTGGACATCGGCCACTACGAGCGCTTCCTCGACCGCGACCTCGACGGATCGGCCAACGTCACCACCGGCCAGGTCTACTCCACGGTGATCGCCAAGGAGCGCCGCGGCGAGTACCTGGGCGACACCGTCCAGGTCATCCCGCACATCACCAACGAGATCAAGCACCGCATCCGCCGCATGGCGACGGACGAGGTCGACGTGGTGATCACCGAGGTCGGCGGCACCGTCGGCGACATCGAGTCGCTGCCCTTCCTGGAGACGGTCCGCCAGGTCCGCCACGAGGTCGGCCGCGACAACGTCTTCGTCGTGCACATCTCGCTGCTGCCCTACATCGGCCCCTCGGGCGAGCTGAAGACCAAGCCCACCCAGCACTCGGTGGCCGCCCTGCGCAACATCGGCCTCCAGCCGGACGCCATCGTGCTGCGCTGCGACCGCGAGGTCCCCACCGCCATCAAGCGCAAGATCTCGCTGATGTGCGACGTGGACGAGGACGCCGTGGTGGCCTGCCCGGACGCCCGGTCGATCTACGACATCCCCAAGACCATCCACGGCGAGGGCCTGGACGCCTACGCGGTGCGCAAGCTGGACCTGCCGTTCCGCGACGTCGACTGGACCACCTGGGACGACCTGCTGGACCGCGTCCACAACCCGGACCACGAGATCACCCTCGCGCTGGTCGGCAAGTACATCGACCTGCCCGACGCCTACCTGTCGGTGACCGAGGCGCTGCGCGCCGGCGGCTTCGCCAACAAGGCCCGCGTCAAGATCAAGTGGGTCACCTCCGACGACTGCCGCACCCCGGCCGGCGCCGCCCAGCAGCTCGCCGACGTCGACGGCATCTGCATCCCCGGCGGCTTCGGCGACCGCGGTGTCTCCGGCAAGGTCGGCGCCATCCAGTACGCCCGGGAGAACGGCGTCCCGCTGCTCGGTCTCTGCCTGGGCCTGCAGTGCATCGTGATCGAGGCCGCCCGCAACCTGGCCGGCATCCCCGACGCCAACTCCACCGAGTTCGACCCGGCGACCGCCCACCCGGTGATCTCCACCATGGCCGAGCAGATGGACATCGTCTCCGGCGAGGGCGACATGGGCGGCACGATGCGCCTGGGCATGTACCCCGCCAAGCTGGCCGAGGGCTCCGTGGTCCGTGAGGTGTACGACGGCAAGGAGTACGTCGAGGAGCGCCACCGTCACCGCTACGAGGTGAACAACGCCTACCGCGCGGAGCTGGAGAAGAAGGCCGGCATCCTGTTCTCCGGCACCTCCCCCGACGGCAAGCTCGTCGAGTACGTGGAGTACCCGCGGGAGGTCCACCCCTACCTGGTGGCCACCCAGGCCCACCCGGAGCTGCGCTCCCGTCCGACCCGCCCGCACCCGCTCTTCGCCGGTCTGGTGAAGGCCGCGGTCGAGCGCCGGCAGAAGGCCGGTGCCGCCGCCGCCGAGTGACCGGCGGCACGGTGATCGGGTGACGATACGGTTGCCGGGGTACGCGCGTTTCGAGGCGCGTGCCCCGGCTTCGCCGTTTTCGCGTGTGCCGGTGTGCCGGTGTGCTGAGTTATGGAGAGGACTGCTGCCCGATGACCGACCCGGTGATCAAGGACGCCCCGGAGGAGTGGGAGATCCGCTCGTCGAGCACCCCGTTCACGGGCAACAAGACCTCCGTGCGGACCGACGAGGTGGTGATGCCCGACGGCAGCGTCGCGGGCCGCGACTACCAGGTCCACCCCGGTTCGGTGGCCGTCCTGGCGCTGGACGACGAGGACCGGGCCGTGGTGCTGCGCCAGTACCGGCACCCGGTGCGCCAGAAGCTGTGGGAGATCCCGGCCGGCCTGCTGGACGTGCCCGGCGAGAACCCGCTGCACGCCGCCCAGCGCGAGCTGTACGAGGAGGCCCACGCCAAGGCCGAGGACTGGCGGGTGCTGGCCGACGTCTACACCACGCCCGGCGGCTGCGACGAAGCGGTGCGGATCTTCCTGGCCCGCGGGCTCTCCGCCGCCGAGGGCGACCGGTTCGAGGTCGAGCACGAGGAGTCCGACATGGAACTGGCACGGGTCCCCGTCGCGGACCTGGTGCGCGGTGTCCTGGCGGGCGAGCTGCACAACAACTGCCTGGTCGTCGGCGTGCTGTCACTGGTCGCCGCCCGCGCCGGGGAGGGACTGGACGCGCTGCGGCCCGCCGAGGCACCGTGGCCCGCCCGGCCGTTCGAGGCGTAGCCCCCTCGGGCCCACGCGGCCCGCGTCCGGTCGGGGGACCGGCCGAGTGTGGTCCCCGGTGGTGCCGTCGCCCCGTGAACTACGCTCGTGCAAGGCCCCGCTGACGGGGTGGTGCGTGCGTGCAGGACGGGAGTGTGGCC
>NZ_JACADT010000391.1:0-4944 GCF_013421635.1 Streptomyces sp. UH6
GCGCCGACACGACCGCCGCCGGGTCCGCCACACCGGGCGCCCCCGGACAGGCCGGGGACCGGGGAACCTCCCGGCCGGAGGCCTCCTCGGCGGCCGTGTCCCGGTCGCCCTCCGCCCAGCACCTGCTGTCACGAAGTCCGGCGGAGGAGGGGAGCCTGCCCCCGGGCTGGCGCACGGTCCGGGATGCCGGCCTTCTCCTCGACCTTCCGCTGCCCGAGGACTTCGTGGCCGACGGGAAGGACAAGGATGGCGGGCACTTCTACACCGGGCCGTACGACCAGATCGTCCTGAGCGTCTACCACGCTTCCGGCTCGTACGGCACGGCCGAGACCTACACCGAGGACCAACTCGACTACTACCTCGAAGGCGCGGAAGGTTCGATGTCCGACGCACGGAGCGAGGGCGTCAAGGGGACGACCGCGTTCGGGGTACCGGCACGACGCTTCGAGGTGTGCTATCACAAGACCGACTCGTCCGATCCGAAGTCCCGCCACTGCAGGCTCGAACTCAGCGCCGTGGCCTCGGACACGGAGGAGGTCTACCTGCGCGTCGTGTTCCCCGACACCCCGGACCACGGGCCACGGGCCCGTGAGATCTTCGAAACGGTCCTGAACGGGATCCACCTGTGGGACAAGCGGCCGCCGACGACGCCGGCCTCCTGACGGACGGAGCGGTGTCCGCGCACAGTGGCGTGGGCCTCACCGGCCGTCGGGCGTCACTTCAGGTGGCGGTCCAGGAACCGGCAGCCGTCCTCCAGCTCGAACCTCGGCGTGCCGGTGTGTCCGCCGAGGTTGGCGTGCAGCGTCTTCTCCTCGCTGCCGAAGGCGTCGAACAGGTCCAGGGCCCGCTGCCGGGGGTTGCCCTCGTCGTCCCACTGGAGAAGGAACAGCAGGGGGATGGTGACCTGCCGGGCCTCCTCGCGCTGGGCGCGGGGCACGTAGCCCCCGGCGAAGAAGCCGGCGGCCGCGATGCGCGGCTCGGCCACCGCCAGCCGGATGCCGAGGGCGGTCCACCCCCCGGAGTACCCGACCGGACCGCCGCCGACTCCGGGCAGGGCGAGGAGGGCGTCCAGGGTGGTCCGCCAGTCCGGGACCGCCTTCTCGACCAGCGGGCCGATGAAGGACTCGAAGATCTCGTCGGTGGGCCCGCCCGCCCGCATCGCCCGCCGGAAGTCGGCGCGGGCCTGCTCCTCGGCGGCGGATCGGGGCCGGTCACCGCACCCGGCGGCGTCGATGGTGGCCACCGCGTAACCGCGCGCCGCGGTGTACCGGGCCCGGGCCACCAGCCGGGGATCCGCCTTGGGCAGGCCGTTGTTGTGGGCCATCAGGACCAGCGGGGCCGGTGCGGCCGGTGCGGCGGACGCGGGTGTCCACAGGGTGCCGGGGATCTCGCCGAGGGTGAACTCGCGCTCGAGGACGCCGTCGTCGAGGCGTGCCGCGGAAGTGAACTGCATGGTCGTGCCTTTCGGGAGTGCTCGTGAGCGGCGCTCCCGGACGGCCTATCGCCCGGCCGTGACCCCGGAGGGGAGCACCCGTGTCGGTACTGCGTCCACGGCTACCACCTCCTCGTTCTCTCGCACGGCCGTCGGCAGAGTAGCAACGGCCGTCACCGCCCGCCAACGGGTTCCACCGCGGAGTCGGGGTCCGTGACGACCTCGAGGCCACTGCGGCGTATCCGGTCACGGCCCCACTCGCCGAGCGGGCCCAGCGCCTCGTTCAGCGCCACACCCGATGCGGTCAGGGAATACTCCACCCTCGGCGGCACCTCCGCGTGGACCGTGCGGTGGACCAGACCGTCCTCCTCCATCTGGCGCAGATGCTGGGTCAGCATCTTCTCGCTCACTCCCCGCAGCGCGCGGCGCAGTTCGGCGAAGCGGCGGATGCCGTGCGTGTGCAATTCCCAGAGGACGAGGCCCTTCCACTTGCCGCTGACGACGTCGAGTGCCGCGTCGATGCCACAGATGTAGGGGCCGGTGCGGGAAGCCTTCGTCACGCTTTCTCCTCACTCACCAAAAGGTAAGTACCGCAGTAAAAAGTGGGTACTTCCGTCACCGTACAGCGATGTACAGCATGGTCGGCATGTCCGAACCCACAAGAAATCCGGCCCGGTCCACCGATGTCAGCATGCTCGGTCTCGGCGCCATGGGCAGCGCGCTGACGACCGCACTGCTCGACGCCGGGCGCTCCGTGACCGTCTGGAACCGAACCCCTGACCGCACCGCGGGACCGGTGGCCCACGGCGCCCGTGCCGCCGGCTCGGTCCGCGAGGCCGTGGCGGCGAGCCCGGTGGTCGTCACCTGCCTCCTCGGGTATCCCTCGGTGCGGGAAACCCTCGGCCGGGCCGCCGGGGAACTGCGCGGCCGCACCCTGCTCAACCTCACGACCACGACCCCGAACGAGGCCCGCGAACTGTCGTCCTGGGCCGCCGGGCACGGCACCGACCACCTCGACGGCGCCGTCATGGCCGTGCCCGCCATGATCGGACCCCGCGAGGGCCAGATCCTCTACAGCGGCTCACGGGCGGCCTACGACGCCCTCCTGCCCCTTCTCGACGTCTGGCCCGCCGGTGAGTTCCACGGGGAGGACGCCGGCCGGGCGTCGCTGGTGGACCTCGCCATGCTGTCGGGGATGTACCAGATGTTCACCGGTTTCCTCCACGGCGCGGCGATGGTCGCCTCCCTGGGGATGAGCGCGTCCGACTTCGCCGCCCGGCAGGCGCCGTTCCTGTCCGCCATGACCCACGAACTCGCCGGTTACGCGAAGGTCGTCGACGGCGGCGACTACACCGTCCCGGGCCAGCAGAGCCTGGACTTCTCCGACCTGTCGCACCTCGTGCGGGCCAGTGAGGAGGAGGGGGTCGACCCGGCCCCGATCGCCGCCGTCCAGGAGCTGATCGGCCGGCAGATCGCCGCGGGACACGGCTCGGAGGGTTTCCCGAGGATCTACGAGAGCTTGCGCCCGGCCGGCGTCACGACGGGCTCCGCCGAGGGCGGTGCCGCATGAGCGCCGCGCCCGTCACGCTGATCGGCCTGGGCCCGATGGGCCAGGCCATGGTCCGTACGCTGCTCGCCGCCGGTCACCCGGTCACCGTCTGGAACCGCACCCCTCACCGCGCCGACGGCCTCGTGGCGGAGGGCGCCACCCTGGCCGCCTCGCCCGCCGACGCCCTCGCCGCGAGCGAGCTGGTGATCCTCAGCCTCACCGACTACCGGGCGATGTACGACGTTCTCGGCACGGCGGCCCCGGCTCTGGCCGGCCGCACACTCGTCAACCTGAGCTCGGACACCCCCGACCGGGCCCGTGAGGCCGCGGCCTGGGCCGCCGGGCACGGGGCGCACTTCGTGACCGGTGGCGTGATGGTCCCCGCCCCCATGGTGGGCACCGAGGCGGCGTACGTGTACTACAGCGGACCGCGCGAGGTCTTCGAGGCGCACCGCCCGGTACTGGCCAGGATCGGAACGCCGCGCCACCTCGGCGAGGACGCCGGGCTGGCGCAGCTGATGTACCTCGCCCACCTCGACGTGTTCCTGACGAGCCTCTCGGCGCTGATGCACGCCACCGCACTGCTGGGCTCGGCCGGCATCACCGCGGCGGAGGCCGTCCCGGAGCTGATGCCGACGATCACCGACATCCCGGCGATACTCGGGGCCGGCGAGGACGTCGGCGCGCAGATCGACGCCGGCGAGCACCCGGGCCATCTGAGCACGGTGACCATGATGGGCGCGACCGCGGACCACATCGTCGACACCAGCGACAGTGCCGGACTCGACCTCGCCCTCCCCCGGGCCGTCCGGGCGCACTACCTCCGTGCGATCGCCGACGGCCACGGGAAGGACAACTGGACCCGGATCGTCGACGGCATCAGGACACCGCGAAGGGAGCCGAACGCCTGATCCCGGCGGGCGCTCCGGTCGACGGTGCCACTCCGCCGCGGCCCACCGGCCCGCCGTGCGGCCGGACGACGGCGCGTCAGGCGAGGGCCGGGCCCTTCGCCGGACGCGCCGTCGGTCACAGCCCGCAGGAGCCGCGGTCGAGGTGGAAGTACCGGCCGTTGGACCAGCGGCACAGCCTGATTCCGACGACGACGCCGGCGATGGTGACCAGGGCGGGCAGGTATCCGCCGGCGACCTGGACGACCGGGATGGCGGGGCACCCGCCCGAGATCGCCCAGCCGGTGCCGAACAGCACCGCACCGGGGATCACGCCGGCGTGGACCCGCCCGGGGGTGCGGCGGATCCGCAGCAGCGCGAACACGCACGCGATGATCACCACGGCGCCGCCGAAGGAGAGGAGCATGCGGGGGTCCTGGAAGGTGAACATGCGGTTCAGCTCGGCGTAGTCGCCGAAGCCGATGTTGGCGACGGTGAAGCCGAGGCCCAGTCCGGTGACGACGGTGGCCAGCAGGATCGCGCCCCGGGTACGCATCAGATCACCTTCCACAGGAGGAACGACACCGCGGCGGCGGTGCCGAAGAACACGGCGGTCGCGACGATGCTGACCGGGCTCAGACGGCCGCAGCCGTTGAGCCCGTGGCCGGAGCTGCACCCGCCCGCCAGCCGGGTGCCGAAGCCGACCAGCACGCCTCCCACGAACAGGAGGGCGACCATCGTGACCGGATCCGCGGTCACCAGGCTCCGGAAGCCCGGGCCCATGTCGAGGCGGAGGTCGAACCGGCCGGAGGTGACCGCGGCGATCAGCCCGCCGAGGAAGATCGATATCAGCAGGGCGGCCTGGGTGAACAGCGGGGCCGGGCGCCCGCTCGTGGCCGCGGGGGCGTCGCTCGCCGGCGGCTGGACGTCCGCCAGGGGCGGCCGCGACTGCCCGTGGGGGTCCTGCCCCGCGGTGGACGGGCCGGTGCCGAAATGCTCGGCCGTGGCCACCGCGAGCGCCTCGGCGAGAGCCTGGTGGTCGGCGAATTCCTCGTCCATCCGCTCGAGGCGGCGTT
>NZ_JACADT010000392.1:0-4944 GCF_013421635.1 Streptomyces sp. UH6
GGGCCGGCGCCCTTGGGGCCGGCGATCGGACGGCCGGCGGGCGAGAGGACCCAGGCCCGCAGATCCAGGTCCGAGCCGAGCAGTTCCAGGACCACGTCCGGGCCGCCCCCGGTGGGGCCGGCCGTCATCATCCTGCGGTGCCGGTCCACCACCGCGGCCAGGTCCCCGGCCCGCTCGCCGGACACCTGGCGCACCACGTGCTCGGTGATGCTCGCGAACGCAACGGACTCGTCCACCGCGAACAGCGGCAGCCGGTGCCGGGCGCAGGCCTCGACCAGGTCGTCGGGGATGCCCGCCAGCTCCGCCTCGCCGGCCCCCAGGGCGGCCACCTGGGCGTCGGTGAGGATGCGCACGAACCGCTCGGAGTCGGCGGGCCCGTGGCGCCAGAGGAGACCGGTCAGGACCAGCTCACCGCCGGTGAGGTAGCGGCTGGGATCCTTCAGGTCGGTCGTCATCACGCCGCGCACCGCGCGGTCCAGCTCGTCCTCGCCGCCGAGCAGCCGCAGGCCGAGCCCGGGGGTGTCCAGCAGTGCGCGGAGCCGCATTCCAGTCGCCGCCGTTCAGGTCTCGAGGTCGTGGAGTCTTCGGGAGTGCTGTGTTCCCGTACGGAAACGTGAAGGGCAAGCACCTCTCCCTTTCATGCGAATCTACAAGATGGAAGGTGTGGCCAGCGAATTCCTTCGTGTTTTCGGCGACTGACCCGGCCGGGTGACAGGGCGGTGTACTGGACGCTCCGAGCGTCTACACGTATCGGACCACCCCTTCGCGCCACGCGCGTAGACCGCAGTTCCGGGAGGACGGCCAGGCATGGAATTCCTACGACCGGCCAGCTGGGAGGAGGCGCTCGCCGTCAAGGCCGAGCATCCCGACGCGGTGCCCCTCGCGGGCGGCACCGACGTGATGGTCGAGCTCAACTTCGGCCACCGCCGCCCGGAACGGCTGCTCGACCTCGGGCGGATCACCGAGCTCGAGGAGTGGGAGAGCGACGGCACCGCCGTGCGGCTGGGCGCCTCCGTGCCCTACACGCGGATCATGGAAGGACTGCGGCCCGAGCTCCCCGGCCTGGCCCTGGCCGCGCACACCGTGGCCTCCCCGCAGATCCGCAACCGCGGCGGCGTGGGCGGCAACCTCGGCACCGCCTCCCCGGCCGGCGACGCCCACCCGGCGCTGCTCGCCTCCGGTGCGGAGGTGGAGGCGGTCTCCACGCGCGGCACCCGCCTGATCCCCATCGACGACTTCTACCTGGGGCCCAAGCGCAACGCCCTCGCCCCCGACGAACTGATCCGCGCGGTCCGCGTCCGGCGGGCCGGCGGACCCCAGCAGTTCGCCAAGGTGGGCACCCGCAACGCCATGGTGATCGCGGTCTGCGCCTTCGGCCTGGCCCTCCACCCGGAGAGCCGCACGGTCCGCACCGGCATCGGCTCCGCCGCACCCACACCGGTGCGCGCGCAGGAGGCGGAGGAGTTCCTGAACGGCGTGCTGGAGGAGGAACGGTGCTGGGACACCGGACGCCCGCCGGCGCCCTCGGCGGCCCGGCGGTTCGCCGAACTCTGCTCCGCCGCCTGCTCGCCGATCGACGACGTACGGGGCACCGCCGCCTACCGCCGCCGCGCGGTGGGCGTGCTGGCCCGCCGCACCCTGGGCTGGGCCTGGCAGGAATACCGCGGGAGCGCCCGCGTCACGGAGGGAGCCGCATGATGCGTGTCCGGCTGACGGTCAACGGCCGTCCACGGGAGGCCGACGACGTCTGGGAGGGCGAGTCGCTGCTGTACGTGCTGCGCGAGCGGATGGGACTGCCCGGCTCCAAGAACGCCTGCGAGCAGGGCGAGTGCGGATCCTGCACGGTACGCCTGGACGGCGTGCCGGTCTGCGCCTGCCTGGTCGCCGCCGGACAGGCCGAGGGGCGCGAGGTGGTCACCGTGGAGGGGCTGGCGCCGGAGGGTGAACTCTCCGCCGTGCAGAAGGCGTTCATCGACGCCGGGGCCGTCCAGTGCGGGTTCTGCACGCCCGGCCTGCTGGTCGCCGCCGACGAACTCCTGGACCGCGAGCCGAAGCCCGCCGACGCCGACATCAGGGAGGCCCTCTCGGGCAACCTGTGCCGCTGCACGGGCTACGAGAAGATCATGGACGCGGTCCGCCTGGCC
Source organism: Streptomyces sp. UH6 (assembly GCF_013421635.1). Lineage (NCBI taxonomy): Bacteria > Bacillati > Actinomycetota > Actinomycetes > Kitasatosporales > Streptomycetaceae > Streptomyces > Streptomyces sp. UH6. The sequence continues at coordinate 2,145 of NZ_JACADT010000392.1, forward strand.
GCCGCCCGGCGCTCCGCCGAGCCGGAAGGGGGCCGGGCATGACCGACCTCACCGAGCGGCACGTCCCGCCCGTCATCTCCGGTGTCCGGTCCACGGCGGCGCACCGCACCGGTGTGCTCGGCCTGCCCACCCGTTTCACCCAGCGCGCCGGGAACGTCGGCGGCGTGGGGGAGTCGGTGCCGCGCCCCGACGGCGTCCTCAAGGTCACCGGCGAGTTCGCCTACTCCTCGGACCTGTGGCACGAACACATGCTCTGGGGCCACCTGTTGCGTTCCACCACCGCGCACGCCGAGATCCTCTCCGTCGACGTGTCCGAAGCGCTGGCCACGCCGGGCGTGCACGCCGTCCTCACCTACGACGACCTGCCGGCCGAGGTCCGGCACTACGGCCTGGAGATCCAGGACACCCCCGTCCTCGCCCACCGCCGGATCCGCCACCACGGTGAGCCGATCGCCGCCGTCGCCGCCGACCACCCGGAGATCGCCCGGCGTGCCGCGGAGAAGATCAAGGTCGAGTACCGGGAACTCCCCGTGGTCACCGACGAGGAGAGCGCCACCGCGCCCGACGCGGTCGTGCTGCACGAGGACCGCACCGACCACCACGCTCCGCACGTCCCGCACCCCAACGTCGTGCACCGCCAGCCGATCGTCCGCGGCGACGTCGAACGGGCGGCCGCGCGCGCGGACTTCGTGGTCCGCGGCGAGTACGAGTTCGGCATGCAGGACCAGGCGTTCCTCGGCACCGAGTCCGGCATGGCGGTCCCCGCCGAGGACGGCGGGGTGGACCTCTACGTCGCCACCCAGTGGCTGCACGCCGATCGCCGGCAGATCGCGCCCGTCCTCGGCCTGCCCGAGGAGAAGGTCCGGATGACCCTGGCCGGCGTCGGCGGGGCGTTCGGCGGGCGTGAGGACCTGTCCATGCAGATCCACGCCTGCCTGCTCGCGCTGCGCACCGGGCGGCCGGTGAAGATGGTCTACAACCGGTACGAGTCCTTCTTCGGGCACGTCCACCGCCACCCGGCCAAGCTGGTCTACGAGCACGGCGCCACCAAGGACGGCCGGCTCACCCACGTCCGCGCCCGGATCGTGCTCGACGGCGGCGCCTACGCCTCCTCCTCCCCGGCCGTGGTCGGCAACGCGGCCTCGCTGAGCGTGGGCCCGTACGAGGTCGACGCGGTGGAGGTGGAGGCGCTCGCCCTCTACACCAACAACCCGCCCTGCGGCGCGATGCGCGGCTTCGGCGCCGTGCAGGCCTGCTTCGCCTACGAGGCGCAGATGGACCGGCTGGCCGACGCGGTCGGCATGGACCGCGTCGAGTTCCGCCGGCTCAACGCCATGTCGCAGGGCTCGGTGATGCCCACCGGGCAGGTCGTCGACTCGCCCGCGCCGGTCGCCGAACTGCTGAGCCGTGTGAGGGAGTTGCCGCTGCCGGCGGAGCGGCCCTGGGAGAGCGGCGAGGGCCGGGTCGACGTGCGGGCGCTGCCCGGCGGACTCTCCAACACCAGCCATGGGGAGGGCGTGGTGCGCGGCGTCGGGTACGCGGTCGGCATCAAGAACGTGGGCTTCTCGGAAGGGTTCGACGACTACTCCACGGCCCGGGTGCGGCTGGAGGCCGCCGGAGGCGAGGCGGTCGCCTCGGTGCACACCGCGATGGCGGAGGTCGGGCAGGGCGGCGTCACCGTCCACGCCCAGATCGCCCGCACCGAGCTGGGCGTCACCGGGGTCACCGTCCAGCCCGCCGACACCCGGGTGGGCAGCGCCGGTTCCACCTCCGCCTCCCGGCAGACCTACGTCACGGGCGGAGCCGTCAAGCGGGCCTGCGAGCTGGTGCGCGAGCGGGTGCTGGAACTCGGGCGCGAACGGTTCGGCGCGGCGCAGCAGGGCTGGTCCTCGGACGGGCTCCGGCTGGAGGGCGGCAAGGTGGTGGCGGGGGACGGCACGGTGCTGGCCGGGCTGGCCGAGATCCTCGGCGACGAGGCCGTCGAGGTCGAGACCGAGTGGCGCCACCGGCCCACCGAGCCCTTCGACCGGCTCACCGGGCAGGGCGACGGCCACGTCCAGTACTCCTTCGCCGCGCACCGCGCGGTGGTCGACGTGGACGTCGAGCTCGGTCTGGTCAAGGTGGTGGAACTGGCCTGCGCCCAGGACGTCGGCAAGGCGGTGAACCCGCTGGCCGTGGTCGGGCAGATCCAGGGCGGCAGCACGCAGGGGCTGGGGGTGGCGCTGATGGAGGAGATCGTGGTGGACCGCACCACGGGACTGGTCCGCAACCCCTCCTTCACCGACTACCTGATCCCCACCATCCTCGACACCCCGCCGATGCCGGTGGAGGTGCTGGAACTCGCCGACGACAACGCGCCCTACGGACTGCGCGGAGTGGGCGAGGCACCCACGCTCTCCTCGACTCCGGCGATCCTCGCCGCGGTCCGGGCCGCGACCGGGCTGGACCTGCGGCGGACACCGGTGCGTCCTGAACACCTCACGGGCGGGTAAGGGTCCCTCGAGGGAGAACCACGGCGGAAAGGAGCGCGGCCATGCTGGACATCGCGCACGAGCTGCACGGCTGGATCGGCCAGGGCCGGGACTTCGCCGTCGCCACCGTGGTCGCCGTCGGCGGCAGCGCGCCCCGCATGCCGGGGGCCGCGCTGGCCGTCGACAGGGAGGGCGAGGCGGTCGGCTCGGTCTCCGGCGGGTGCGTCGAGGGCGCGGTCCACGACCTGTGCCTGCGGGCGCTGGAGGACGGCCGGACGGTGCGCGAGAGCTGCGGTTCCGCCGACGCCGACGGGATCGCGGTGGGGCTG
>NZ_JACADT010000393.1:0-4906 GCF_013421635.1 Streptomyces sp. UH6
GCCGGGCGGTTGCCGGCGCGGGCGGCGGCGTTCTCGGCGCGGACCTCGGCGATGTTCTTGACGTCGCCCTTGTAGATCCAGACCTTCACACCGATGCGGCCGAAGGTCGTCTTGGCCTCGAAGAAGCCGTAGTCGACGTTGGCGCGGAGGGTGTGCAGGGGCACGCGGCCCTCGCGGTAGAACTCCGAGCGGGACATCTCGGCACCGCCGAGACGACCGCCACACTGGATCTTGATGCCCTTGGCGCCGGCCTTCATCGCCGACTGCATGCTCTTACGCATGGCGCGACGGAAGGAGACGCGGGAGGACAGCTGCTCGGCGACGGCCTGGGCCACGAGCTGAGCGTCGGTCTCGGGGTTCTTGACCTCGAGGATGTTCAGCTGGACCTGCTTGCCCGTGAGCTTCTCGAGGTCACCGCGGATGCGGTCGGCCTCGGCGCCACGGCGGCCGATGACGATGCCCGGACGAGCGGTGTGGATGTCCACACGCACGCGGTCACGGGTGCGCTCGATCTCGACCTTGGAGATGCCGGCGCGCTCCATGCCGGACGTCATCATCCGACGGATGGCGACGTCTTCCTTGACGTAGTCCTTGTACAGCTTGTCGGCGTACCAACGCGACTTGAAGTCGGTCGTGACACCGAGCCGGAACCCATGCGGGTTAACCTTCTGGCCCATTACCGGGTTCCTTCCTTGCTGCTGACGACCACGGTGATGTGGCTGGTCCGCTTGCGGATCCGGTAGGCGCGGCCCTGGGCGCGCGGACGGAACCGCTTCAGGGTCGGGCCCTCGTCGACGTACGCCTCGGAGACGTACAGGCTCGACGAATCGGTGTGGTCGTAGTTGTGCGCGGCGTTGGCGATGGCGCTGTCCAGCACCTTGCCGACCGGCACGCTCGCGGCCTGCGGGGCGAAACGCAGGACCGCCTGAGCCTCCGTGGCATCCATGCCACGGATAAGGTCCACCACGCGGCGGGCCTTCATGGGCGTGACGCGGATGTACCGCGCCTGGGCCCTGGCTTCCATGGTTGTCCCTTCAGTGTCTGTCATGGTCTTTCACAGCCCCGCTTTAGCGGCGCTTCGACTTCCGGTCGTCCTTGACGTGACCCCGGAAGGTGCGCGTCGGCGAGAACTCGCCGAGCTTGTGGCCGACCATGGACTCGGTGACAAACACCGGGATGTGGGTCTTGCCGTTGTGCACCGCGATCGTGTGGCCGAGCATGGCCGGGACGATCATCGAGCGACGGGACCAGGTCTTGATGACGTTCTTGGTGCCGGCTTCGTTCTGGACATCCACCTTCTTCATGAGGTGGTCGTCGACGAAGGGCCCCTTCTTGAGACTACGCGGCATCTAAACCCGCTCCTAGCGCTTCTTGTTCGTCTTGCGGCGGCGGACGATGTACTTGTTCGACGCCTTCTTGGGCGAACGAGTACGACCTTCCTTCTTGCCCCACGGGGAGACGGGGTGACGGCCACCGGAGGTACGGCCTTCACCACCACCGTGCGGGTGGTCGACCGGGTTCATGACGACACCACGGACGGTCGGGCGAACGCCCAGCCACCGCTTACGGCCGGCCTTGCCCCAGTTGATGTTGCTCTGCTCGGCGTTGCCGACCTCGCCGACGGTGGCGCGGCAGCGCACGTCGACCAGGCGGATCTCACCGGAAGGCATGCGGAGGTGGGCCATCGAGCCCTCCTTCGCGAGCAGCTGCACGGAGGCGCCTGCGGAGCGGGCGAACTTGGCGCCGCCACCGGGACGGAGCTCGATCGCGTGGATCGTGGTACCGACCGGGATGTTGCGGAGCGCCAGGTTGTTGCCCGGCTTGATGTCGGCCCCGGGACCGGCCTCGACACGGTCACCCTGCTGCAGGTTGCGCGGCGCGATGATGTAGCGCTTCTCGCCGTCCGCGTAGTGCAGCAGCGCGATGCGCGCGGTGCGGTTGGGGTCGTACTCGATGTGCGCGACCTTCGCCGGCACGCCGTCCTTGTCGTGACGACGGAAGTCGATCACGCGGTAGGCGCGCTTGTGGCCACCACCCTGGTGGCGAACGGTCACACGACCGGCGTTGTTACGGCCGCCCTTGCTGTGCAGGGGGCGGACCAGCGACTTCTCCGGCGTGGACCGCGTGACCTCGACGAAGTCGGCGACGCTGGAGCCACGACGGCCCGGAGTCGTCGGCTTGTACTTGCGGATACCCATTTCTCAGTCCTCGTCCGATATTCGGACGATCCGACGCCCTTAGGCGGTCGGACCGCCGAAGATGTCGATACGGTCGCCCTCGGCGAGGGTCACGATCGCGCGCTTGGTGTCGGGACGCTTGCCGAACCCGGTGCGGGTGCGCTTGCGCTTGCCCTGGCGGTTGATCGTGTTGACCCCGGTGACCTTGACCGAGAAGACCGACTGCACGGCCTCCTTGATCTGGGTCTTGTTGGAGCCCGGCGCGACGATGAACGTGTACTTGTTCTCGTCGATGAGCGCGTAGCTCTTCTCCGACACGACCGGCTTCAGCAGCACGTCACGGGGGTCCGTGTACGCCTTGCTGGCCGGGGTGACGACGGTGTTCTTGCCCTCGGCGGCGTGGCGGCGCGCCTTGGCGACGCGCGCGGCCTTGGCGGCCTTCGCAGCCTTGGAGGCGATGCTCGGGTGACGCGTAGCCATCAGGCCTCGCTCCCTTCGGTGACGGCCTGGCCGCCGGACACGAAGGACTCGAAAGCGGCCTGGGTGAAGACCACGTCGTCCGAGACGAGAACGTCGTACGTGTTCAGCTGGCCCGGCTCCAGGATGTGGACCTGGGGCAGGTTGCGGGCGGACAGCCACGCGGCCTCGTCGGCGCGGTCGACGACCAGGAGCAGGTTCTTGCGCTCCGAGATCTTGCCGAACAGCGACTTCGCGGCCTTCGTGGAGGCGGCACCCTCGACCACGCCGGAGACGACGTGGATGCGGTTGTGGCGGGCCCGGTCGGTGAGGGCGCCACGCAGGGCGGCGGCCTTCATCTTCTTCGGGGTCCGCTGCGAGTAGTCACGCGGCACGGGACCGTGCACGACGCCACCACCGGCGAACTGAGGCGCGCGGGTCGAGCCCTGACGGGCGCGGCCGGTGCCCTTCTGGCGGTACGGCTTGCGGCCACCACCACGGACCTCGCCACGGGTCTTGGTCTTGTGCGTGCCCTGACGGGCAGCGGCCAGCTGCGCGACGACGACCTGGTGGATCAGCGGAACGCTGACCTTGGCGTCGAAGATCTCCGCGGGGAGCTCGACGGTACCGGCCTTGTCGCCCGCCGGCGAAAGGATGTCAACAGTGCTCATCGGTTACCTCAGGCCCCCTTGGCCGCGGTGCGGACCAGGACGAGGCCGCCGTTCGGACCGGGAACCGCGCCCTTGATGAGCAGCAGACCCTTCTCCGCGTCAACGGCGTGGACGGTCAGGTTCTGGGTGGTGACCCGCTCGTTGCCCATGCGACCCGCCATGCGGAGGCCCTTGAACACACGGCCCGGGGTGGCGCAGCCACCGATGGAGCCGGGAGAGCGGTGCTTGCGCTGGGTGCCGTGACCGGCGCCGAGGCCCTTGAAGTTGTGACGCTTCATGACACCGGCGAAGCCCTTGCCCTTGCTCTTGCCGGTCACGTCCACCTTGACGCCGGCCTCGAACACCTCGGCGGTGATCTCCTGGCCGAGGGTGTACTCGGAAGCGTCCGAGGTACGGATCTCGACGAGGTGGCGGCGGGGGGTGACGTCGGCCTTGGAGAAGTGGCCCTTGAGGGGCTTGTTCACCTTGCGCGGGTCGATCTCGCCGAAGGCGATCTGGACCGACTCGTAGCCGTCGATGTCGTTCGTACGGACCTGGGTCACGACGTTCGGGGCGGCCTTGACGACGGTGACCGGGACGACGCGGTTGTTCGCGTCCCACACCTGCGTCATGCCGAGCTTCTCGCCCAGGATGCCCTTGATCTGCTTAGCCATTCTCAGATCACCGGCCTTCAGAGCTTGATCTCGATGTCGACACCGGCCGGGAGGTCGAGTCGCATCAGGGAGTCAACGGTCTTCGGCGTCGGGTCGAGAATGTCGATCAGGCGCTTGTGCGTGCGCATCTCGAAGTGCTCGCGCGAGTCCTTGTACTTGTGCGGCGACTTGATGACGCAGTACACGTTCTTCTCAGTGGGCAGCGGCACCGGGCCCGCGACCGACGCACCAGTGCGGGTCACCGTCTCGACGATCTTCTTCGCCGAGGAGTCGATGACCTCGTGGTCGTAGGCCTTGAGCCGGATGCGGATCTTCTGTCCCGCCATGGCTACTCAGTAGTCCTGTCTCTAGTAACGCTCTGGAACCCGGTGGGTTTTCTGATCTCTCTTCACCCTCTTCGCCGACCCACGCGGTCGGGCGTGTCGCGCTCCCGTCGATACGAAGTCCCGAAACGGGATTCCCTACCAGGGGGAGTGCGGCTCACCGCCGCGTGACCGGGAGCGGAAGGCCCACCGGGTGCCTGGTCGGTGTCGCGTCCGCACTTCCCGGAAGATTCCCGTACTTCCAGCCCGCGTGGGGCTGACGAGTACTGTGGGACTCGCTTCCGGTCCTCCCGGCGGGAGACGTGCGACATCAACACTCGACCGAGCAACTTGGCTAGTGTGCCATATGGCGCGGGAGCCTGGCCAATCGGGCGGAAGAGGGTACCCGGCGCGACCAGCGCGTCAAACCCAAGGGTTCCGTGTCGCCCACAACGCGCACGAAGATGCAGGTCAACCCGGTCGCACCCGGCGTGTTCCATGATCCCCCGGCCGCCCCGGCACCACGCCCCGCGGCACGGCACGCGGGGCGACGGCACCGCGCCCCCGGAAGCGGCTGCGGAATGTGGCGCGGATCATGCCCCGATCGAGTGAAGCGCCGACCCGCTGAGCTGACCGCGCCGCCCGCC
>NZ_JACADT010000394.1:0-4906 GCF_013421635.1 Streptomyces sp. UH6
TGACCCCCGGCCGGCCGCGGTGCCGGGTCGCGCCCGTCAGGGTCCGGTCATGCCCTCGATCAGTTCGTGGTGGGCCGGCTGGAGCCCTTCCGGCAGGTCCTCCGGGTCGCACCACCTCGCCTCGAGGATCTCGAAGTCGTCGATGACCAGTTCCCCGCCGACCAGTTCCGCCTCGTAGGCGACCTCCAGCCGCAGCCGGAATCCGCTGCGCAGCCGGACCAGACGGCCGGGCCGGACATCGAGGCCCGTCTCCTCCTTGACCTCGCGGACCACCGTCTGCCCGAACTCCTCGCCCCGCTTGGCGAACCCGGTCGGCAGCCCCCACGGCAGGTCGGGGTTCCACAGCCGGTGCCGGAGCAGCAGCACCCGCCCGCGGTCGTCCCGGACCACGCCCGTCACGCCCACCATGTAGGTCGCGTTGGCCAGCCAGAGGATCCGCCACTGCCACGAGCCGCGGATCCGCCTCCAGACGGTGGCGATGAGCCGCTTGGGAGTCGTCACTCCCCCAGCGTAGGCGTGCGCACGGCGCCGCGAACCCCGCGGTCGTCCCCGCGCCGGCGGGCGACTCCCGCTTGAACATGTTCAAAAAGAGGTCTACCGTCATCCCCGTCAGCGTTTTTGAACGCGTTCAAGGAAGGTGGGGGCATGGACCTCACGGTGATCACGTACGTCGTCTACCTGGTCGTCAGCATCGGGCTCACGATCTGGGTGGCACGCACCCTCAGCAGCAACGGGCGGATCTTCCTCGCCGACGTGATGAAGGGCGACGAGAAGCTGGCCGGCGCGGTCAACCACCTGCTGGTGGTGGGCTTCTACCTGGTGAACTTCGGCTTCGTGGCCCTCTACCTCAACCGGGACGAGAGCGTCGGCAGCGCCCGCGGCGTCTTCGAGGCGCTCTCCACCAAGCTCGGTGTGGTGCTCCTGGTCCTCGGCGTGCTGCACCTGGGCAACGTCTGGGTGCTCAGCAGGATCCGCCGGCGCGGCCGGATGGAGCGGGAGCAGGTGCCGCCGGTGGACCCCCAGGCGTGGGTATCGCCGGTCGCGCCGGCCGGAGCGTGAACGCGTCCCGACGGGTGCCGGTCACCGGGCTGACGGTGCTCTACGACGCCGACTGCCCGCTCTGCCGGCACCTGAGCGAATGGCTGCGGCGGCAGCCCAGCCTGGTCCGGCTGGACCTGGTGCCGGCCGCCTCCGAGGAGGCCCGGTGCCGGTTCCCCGGCGTCGACCACGCGGCGACCCTGGACGAGATCACGGTGGTCGGGGACGCCGGCCAGGTCTACACGGGCCCGGCCGCCTGGATCGTCTGTCTGTGGGCGCTGCGCGAGCACCGCCCGCTCGCCCACCGGCTGAGCACTCCGGCCGGCGCCCGGATCGCGCGCGCCGCGGTGCTCACGGCCTCCAGGTGGCGGGCACACCTGAGGACCGGGACGGCGGCGCAGTCACCGGGCCGCTGGGGCGGCGGGGTGTACCGCCGGGAGGACGGCTGGGTCTACCACCCCGACCTCGGATGGGCCCTCGACGCCCCCGGCTGCCCCGACGGGGCATGCCCCGCGGGCTGAGGGCACTGGTTAGGCTCGGGGCGTGCCCGAACCGAAGGAACCCCGAGCCCCCAGGCCGAAGAGCGAACAGACCCGCACGCTGATCCTGGAGACGGCGATGCGCCTCTTCCAGGAGCGGGGCTACGACCGCACCACCATGCGGGCCGTCGCCCAGGAGGCCGGGGTGTCGGTGGGCAACGCCTACTACTACTTCTCCGGCAAGGAACACCTGATCCAGGGCTTCTACGACCGGATCGGCGCCGAGCACCGGGTGGCGGTGCGGTCGGTCCTGGACCGGGAGACCGACCTCCAGGCCCGGCTGGCCGGCGTGCTCCGGGCCTGGCTGGACGTGGCGGAGCCGTACCACGAGTTCGCCGCGCAGTTCTTCAAGAACGCCGCCGACCCGGACTCCCCGCTGAGCCCGTTCTCCCCCGACTCCAGGGCGCCCCGCGAGGAGTCCATCGCGATCTTCCGCGAGGTGCTGGCCGGTTCCAAGGCCAAGGTGCCGGCCGAGCTGAAGGACACCCTGCCGGAGCTGATGTGGCTCTCGCTGATGGGACTGGTCGTCTACTGGGTCTTCGACCGCACCCCGGGCCGCGAGCGCAGCCACCGCCTCGCCGAACGAGGCGCCCGCCTGACCACCCTCGGCGTCTCCCTGGCCCGCTTCCGGGTGCTGCGGCCCCTGGTCCGCGAGGTCCACGAGCTGTTCACGGACTTCCTGCCGGGCATGGCCGACGCGAAGACCGGCACCGCGGCCGGCACGGAGGAGCCCGGGAAGTCCGGGGAGCCCGGGAAGTCGGGGGAGCCCGGGAAGTCGGGGGAGTCCGGGAAGTCGGGGGAGTCCGGGAAGTCGGGGGAGTCCGGGAAGTCGGGGGAGCCCGGCCCGCGGACGCCCGGCCGCTCCGACCGGTCCGGCTAGAGCCAGCCCAGGCGCCAGAGGCGGAAGACCCCGGTGCCGTCGTTGAGGAACTGGCCGCCGCGGACGTCCTTGCTGGTGACCGTGTACTCCTTGCGCTGCCAGAGCGGGATCACCGGGACCTTCTCGGCGGTCAGGGTCTGCAGTTCCTCGAAGGTCCGCACCGCGCGCGTCCGGTCGCCGAAGGACTGGCTCTGCCGGATCAGTTCGTCGATCCGCTTGTCGCTGAAGCCGTTCTTCATGCCGTTGCCGCTGCCGATCAGCGCCGCGGAGAAGTTGTCCGGGTCCGGGTAGTCCGCGATCCAGCCGAGCGTGTAGGCGTCGAACTCGCCCTTGACGTAGTCCTTCTGGAAGGCGGACCACTCGCGGCCCTCCAGCTTGACCAGGAAGACGCCGTCCTCCTCGAGCTGGTCCTTGAGCTCGTAGGCCTCCTTCTCCCGCGCGCCGACCCTGGGGAAGCCGAGGGAGATCGGAACCGGTGTCTCGACCCCGGCCTGCCGCAGCAGTTCGCGGGCCTGGTCCGGGTCACGCTCCGGGAAGGCGTCGAAGAAGGACGTGTTGTGGCCGGTGAAGCCCGCCGGGATCAGCGAGTAGAGCGGCTCGACGGTGCCCTCCAGCACCGTGGCGGCGATCTTCTCGCGGTCGATCATCCAGGCCAGCGCCTTGCGCACCGAGGGGTCGGCGAGCGGGGCGCCGGCACGGACGTTGAGGACCAGGTTGTTGGTGGAGGACCCGTCGCTCTCGGAGACCCGGTGGTCCGGGTCGGCGGGCGACATTCCGGCGAGCGTCTCGGGCGGCAGCTCCCGGGAGGCGACGTCGACGGAGCGGGCCTTCCACGCCTCGTCCAGCGCCGCCGAGTCGGTGAAGTACCGCAGGGTGACGGGCGTGGCCTTGTCGTCCACGGCCCCCCGGTAGTCCGGGTTGGGCTCGAGGACGGCCTCCTTGCCCTCCTTGTACGAGACCAGCCGGTACCGGCCGGTGCCGTCCACGCCGGTGCCTCCGCGCAGCTCCTCCGCGGGGTACACCGTGCTGTCCACGATCGCGCCGGCGCCGGTGGCGACCTTGAACGGGAAGGTGGCGTCCGCGCTGGAGAGCGTGAACGTGACCTCCTGGCCGTCGGCCTTGACGGAGTCCAGGGTGGAGAAGAGCGAGGCGGGCCCCACCTCGGAGTTGATCTTCAGCACCCGTTCGAAGGAGAACTTCACGTCCTCGGCGGTCATCTCGCGGCCGCTGGGGAACCGCAGCCCGTCGCGCAGGCGGCAGACGTAGACCTTCGCGTCGTCCCCGTCGAAGCCGCACTCCTCGGCGGCGTCCGGCACCGGCTCGGTGCTGCCCGGCTGATAGGTCGTCAACGTCTGGAAGACGTTGGAGAAGACCCCCCAGGAGCCGGCGTCGTAGGCGCCGGCCGGGTCCAGCGAGGTCACCACGTCGCTGGTGCCGACCACGATGGGCTTGGCGTCCGCCTCGGCGTCGGGCATCAACTGCCACGCACCGACGCCGACGACGACGAGAACCAGCAGGATCGCGAGAATCCGCACCCGAACCGAGCGCACAGGTCCCTCCCCAGGGCCCGACACAGCAGAATTTCGCCGATATTCGTCAGACCTTCACATCGGCGGCCACACTGAACCACAGGTGTGACGCATGGGGAAGGAGTTCGCCAGAACCCGAAATTTCGGGGCTCACGCCCGCAGGGAGGCCAGTTCCACCACGGTGATGTCCGACGGCGCCCCGACCCTGGTGGGAGGCCCCCAGGCGCCTGCGCCACGGCTGACGTACAGCTGGGTGTCGCCGTACTTCTCCAGCCCGGCCACCGTGGGGTTGGCCAGCCCGGCGAGGTAGGGGCCCGGCCAGAGCTGGCCGCCGTGGGTGTGGCCGGAGAGCTGGAGGTCGACGCCGTGCCGCACGGCCTCGTCGATGGTGACGGGCTGGTGGGACAGGAGCACGACCGCGCGGGAGGTGTCGCGGTCGCCCAGCGCCCGTGCGAAGTCGGGGCCCTGGCCGTGGTCCTCGCCCGCGATGTCGTTGACGCCGGCCAGGTCGAAGTGGGCCAGCTCGGTGCGGACGTTCTCCAGCGGGCGCAGGCCCAGGTCGCGGACCTCGTCCACCCACTCCTCGGCGCCGGAGAAGTACTCGTGGTTGCCGGTGACGAAGTACGCGCCGTGCCGGGCGCGCAGTCCGGCGAGCGGGGCGGCGGCCGGGCCCAGGTCGCGGACGGAGCCGTCGACCAGGTCGCCGACGACGGCGATCAGGTCCGGCTGGGTCGAGTTGACGGTGTCCACCACACGCTGCGCGAAGGAGCGCCCCAGCACCGGGCTGAGGTGGACGTCGCTGACCACGGCTATCCGGAACCCGTGCGCGGCGCGCGGCAGCCGGGCCAGCGGGACGGTGACCCGCTTGACGGCCGGGCCGTTCAGCACGCCGTAGGTGCCGGCGCCGACGGTGCCGAGAC
>NZ_JACADT010000395.1:0-4901 GCF_013421635.1 Streptomyces sp. UH6
GAAAGTGCCGGCGCGAGCCCCAAGCCGCGGGTGACTGACTGACTGACTGACCGGGCGGCGGTCGCCTGAGCGGCCTCTACGGCTCCCTGAAGGGCTCTGTCGCGCAGTCGGTCAGTCAGTCAGTCACTGCTGTCGGTCCCGTGTGTCGGCCTGTCTGTCGGCCCGTGTCGCGCCGGGGAGAGTCCCCTGGTCGGCCTGTCTGTCCGTCTGTCGGTCCGTGTCTGTCCGGACTGGTCGGCACCGTCGACCCGGGGGGGTGGACGGAGGGGGCGGACGCAGCGAAGAACCTGGTCGCGTCCATCCGCCCGGGGGGGTCGGACGGGCGGCACCGGAACCGCGGCTGCCGTCACCGGAACGAGGGCGCGGTACAAATTTCTCTACTCCATCAAGGCCGCCCGCTGACGCGGTCGGCGCGGCCCGGACCGCCGCCCCGGCCGCGCTCATGCCTTCGGCCCGCGCGACCGGCCGCCGCCCTCGGCCCGCCGTCGACGACGAGCACCAGGAGCACGACGCCGAAGCCTCTCTCATGGCGAAGCAGCACACCCTTGCATTCCGATCCGACGGGTCGCCGTGCTCCGGCTGACCGCCACCCGGCACCGCCACCTGACCGCCTCCCTCAGTGCACGGGTGGCGGTGCCGTGGCGGTGGTCTGGCGGTGCCGGGTGGCGGTCAGCCGACCATGATCAAACGGAGGGTATGTACAAAGGGGGTTCCCCTCCCGGGGAACCCCGGCCAAGGCCGGGACAGACCGACTGTCGGCCTCGCGCCGCCCCGTCTCCGGGAAGTGCCGGCGCGGACCGTGGCGGCCCCGCTCCGGGACCGTCGAGACACCGCCATTGCCGTGGGCGGGTCAGGTCGGGTCACTCCTGGGCGGCACGGGCGAGAGCCATACGGAGCGGGATCTCGTCGGCCCGGTCGAGTCGACGTCGGCGGACGATCTGCCGCACCTGCTCGGTCCGGTGGACCCGGGCGACGTCCTCCCCGCGACAGGCCAGGAGTGCCCGGGTCAGCGTCTCGACCAGTTCCGGCGCGTTGTTCTCCACGGTGAATCCGGCAGGCCGGACGAAGCGGCGGACCGGGCGGCGGACCTTCCTGCGTCGGGGCTTCGGCCCTGCCGCGTACAGGGCTCCGGCCAGCCCGATCACGTCCGAGTAGCCGGAGTAGGCCGGACGGAGACCCTCGGGGTACCGGCGGACTTCCACGACCCGGGTCGCCTTGATCCAGCGGTGCCCGCCCTTGCGCTTGCCGGGCCCGTTGTCCTTCGTGGGATCCCAGATCCTCGTCCGGGACTTCAGGCGGCGCAGGGTCCGGGCGACGAACTGCGCGTCGTCGGCCGCCAGCTCGACTTCACGGATCAGCTTCTTGACTCCCCTGTAGCCCCAGAAGCGACCCGGGCCCTTGCCCGGCTCGCGCCATTCCTCGGGCACGACGTGCTGGTACTCCTTCGCCTTGAAGGAGCCGTGCTTGGCGAAGTAGACCGCCACCTTCTTCGGGTCGGACGCCTTCGCCCCCTTCTCGAAGGAGACGTTCGTTCCCGCTCCGAGGTGGCGGCGCCGGTGCTCTGCCACGTGCTCCCGCCGCGGGTCCGGCTCCCCGGTCTCGGCCTCGGCCGCGTCCATGTCGTCCTCGATGGCGGCGAACACGATGTCTGTCCACGTTGCCGACAGCCACTCCTTGAAGCCGAGCCCGTGATGCTCGACCGTGCGCCGGCGGGGCTTGCTCGACCGCTCACCGCGCTCGAAGGCCGCCATGCGGTCCGCGAACGCGGCATCGGCAAAGGCCCCAGCGGTGCCGGATGGCGGGACGCTGAGCAGGTGGAAGTGCGGGGCACCCCGCCGCTGGAACTCGAACTTCCAGACGCCCATCCACTCCGCCCCCCAAGCCCGCTCGAACCGCTTGAAGAAGGTCTCCAAGTGACCCTTGGCGGTCTTCCCGTCCGGGGCCACAGGCACCCAGTCGCCGGGGTAGGTCAGCGTCGACATGGCGGGCAGTGCCCAGTCCGCGAACAGCGGCGACCAGTCCAGGGACGACAGCACCCGGATCATGTTCGTGCGGGACTTCTGGGACCACTCGGTGATCTCCCTCTCGGTCAGCGGGACATCACCCGAGACACGACCGAGGCGGATCTCGAACTCTTCGTAGGACTCGCCGTCGCGCTGCCCTTCGACCAGCCAGGCCGCGAGCGCGTCAGCGTCCTTGGGGACCGCCTCCTGCTGCCGGACCTCGGTCCGTGCCCGGCGGGCGACGTCGGGGCGCACCATCTGCACCATGCCCGGACCGAACACGAGCCGGGGACGCGGCCCCTCAAAGCCCTGCCAGGCGAGAGGCGAGGCGTGGTCGGCCAGCATCGCGGCGGCCGCGTCCATCAGGTCCGCCGTGGGAAAGGCCGACCCGAACGGAACCCCGTCCTGACCTGCAAAAACGCTTACACGGGAAATTGTGGCTGATGTAACAAGCCCAGCGCCGTGCCCGGCAGGCAGGGGGCTGGGGAGGGCGGCCGTGGCCGCCAGCTCCGCCTCATCGGCGGGCCGCTGTGGCTCGGAGGCCCTGATCTCTCGTACTCTGGTCATAGGTCCTGTCAGTTGGCTGCGAAACCGATGGGCTGGACTTCCAGAAGCGGTCCGGGATTAGGCCCCCGGGCCGCTTCGCTTTGCTAGGGATGATCCTGGCACCTTCGGGGCCAGACGTTCCCCCGGCACGCGATACGGGCCTTGAGGCTGGTGGGGTTTGACGGTCCGAAGAAAGCCCCGCCAACCCTGGCGGGGCGTCAGGAAACCGCAGGTCGAATCCCAAATGGCCGGTAGAAGGAACCGCCGGAACGAGTGAAGCCCCGCCGATGCCGGCGGGGCTCTCGTGTGCGGTCAGACCGTGATGCCGAAGGCCCGCTCGATGTCGGCGACTGCCCGGGCGTACATCGCTCGCGCCTCCGCGTCGCCACGGCGGCTGACGGCCCGTGCGTCACGGACGAGACGGTCGACGGCGTCGCTCTCCGGTCCGCCCAAGGTCATCAGCGAGGACATCGCGTGCCAGCGGACGAGTTCGACCGACAGGTGACCGGGGATCTCCCAGTAGTAGGCGGAGTCCCAGAGGGCGGCGAGGAGGTCGTCGCCGCTGAGGTTGAGGCTCATACGGACCTCGATCCGAGGCGACCCGGCCTCACCGGGACCGAGGTCCTCGCCGACCGAGTTCACACCCGGCGTGACCCCACGGGGCACTACATGCATCCGGTCCGCCGCCTGGACCATGCGCTGTTCGAAGGTCGTCTCAGAGCCTGCCAGCATCGTCATGTCGTTTCCCTCCCGGGCTGAATCTGCATGACTGAACGGCCGGACCCGTTGCTGATGAGTACCGGTACTCAAACCATGACGTGCCCAGGGGCGAGAGTCAAGCAGTACCGGTACTGTTGACGTAAGGTGATCGGTATCCGTTCAGATTCGAAGGAAGGACGACCCATGGCACGGTACGAGGAGGTAGCGGCCGACCTGCGGCAACGCATCGACCAAGGGGAGTTTCCGACCGGCGGCACACTGCCCCGCTATGAGGACCTGACCGCCCACTACGGCGTTGGTCGCGGAGTGATCTCCGAAGCCGTCGGCATCCTGGAGCGGGAGGGCCTGGTTCGCCCCGTGAAGCGGACCGGCATCGTGGTCCTCGACCGCCCGGCCCGCCGCAGGGTCACCCGCGACCAGACCATCACCCGGGATCCCCGGCGCGGATACGTCTTCCCCGCGGCTTCCCATCCCGGTGAGGCATGGCAGGTCCACGGCCGCCCCGTTGCCGACAAGCAGCCCGCCACGGAGCGCGTCGCCGAGCTCCTGGACGTCGAGCCCGGCGCACCGACCGTCCGACGCCGACGCGTCACGAGCCCGGCCGGGGAGCCGCCGTTCCAACTGGTCGACACCTGGCTCAGCGACACCGCCGTCCAGGACTCTCCCCAAGTCGCCGAGCCCTCCACCGGTCCCGGCGGGTATCTGGACCGGCTGGAGGAAGCCGGGCACGGGCCCATCTCGTGGACCGAGCACCTGCGGGTGCGGATGCCCACCCGAGAGGAAGCCGCCCTTCTCCAGATCTCGCCCGAACTCCCGATCCTGGAGACCGTAATCCTCGGACGCTCCGGCCGGACCTCCGAGGTTCTCGAAGTCACCGTCCGAGCCATCCCCTCCGACCGTGTCGAGCTTGTGAACGAGCTGCAGCGGCACAGAAGCGCGTCCTGGCCGACGTCTCCTGTCGAGACAGCCTGACCGAACAGCGCAGAAGCCCCGGCCCGAATCCCGGCCGGGGCTTCTTTCATTCTTTCTGCCAGCCGGGAGAGAGCCGATCTGCCGCCCGGTGTGCAGGTCAGGGGCCTTCCCTGGATGGCAGAAAGAAAGAATGAAAGATCCCGGCCCGGCTTCGGGGGCGGCAGCCGTGGGCGGTTTACGTGACCAGCCGCCACCCGGCCGCCGGGCATCGCTGTTGTCCTCGAGGAAGGCAGCGGGGAGGGGAGGGGTGGCCGTCTGGGCTCCGGCCGCCGGGTATGCCGGCGCTTTCGGGCTGGCCGCCGTACCCCCGCCGTCCGTGGTGCCGGAGCACTAGGCGACCGCACCATCCGGACGTGGCTGAGCGGGAGCAGCTGCTGCCGCGCGGTGGTGGCGGCCGCCATGGTCGCTCCGCGTCGGCGCGGGCATCGTCGTGGCCCGGGCCCCATCGGTGTTCCCCCGGGGAACAGGCCACCCGCGACGAGCCGGACCCCGGCGCCACCGGGCGACGCAGCCGCCGCAGGCGGTCGCGCGATCGTCGTTGACTCACTCACTCACGGCAACAGGCCCCGGGCCGCGACCTTTCACAGGTCAAGGGACCTTCTCGCTGAGTGAGTGAGTGAGTGAGTCAACGACGGAATCGAGCACCAGGAGCACGACGCC
>NZ_JACADT010000396.1:0-4900 GCF_013421635.1 Streptomyces sp. UH6
GTGGGCGCGCTGCGCACGGTGGTGCCGTGGGCGGCCGTCCTCGGCGGCGTGGCGACGGGCGCGGCGCTGCTGCCGCTGACGTCCGCGGTGGGCCGGACCGTCAACCAGGCCCTGACCGTGGTGATGATCACGGTGGTGACGCTGACCGTGGCCCGCGGGGTGGGTGGCATGGTCGGTGTCATCACCCAGTCGCGTTCCGGGGTGGCGTCCTCGGCGTCGATCTTCGTGAACATCACCCGGGTGTCGGTGGTGGCGCTGGGCTTCCTGGTGATCCTCCAGTCGCTCGGCATCTCCATAGCGCCGCTGCTGACCGCCCTGGGGGTCGGCGGTCTCGCGGTCGCGCTGGCGCTGCAGGACACGCTGGCCAACCTGTTCGCCGGCATCCACATCCTCGCCTCGCGGACGGTGCGGACCGGTGACTACATCCGGCTGGCCGGCGGCGAGGAGGGCTACGTCGTCGACATCAACTGGCGTCAGACCACCATCCGCAACCTGTCGCAGAACCTGGTGATCATCCCGAACGGGAAGCTCGCCGGGACCAACATGACCAACTTCAGCCGCCCCGGCGAGGACCTGACGATCATGGTGCAGGCCGGGGTCGGCTACGACTGCGACCTGGAGCACGTGGAGCGGGTGACCGCGGAGGTCGTCACCGAGGTGATGAAGAACGTGGAGGGCGCGGTGCCGGAGCACGAGCCCGCGATCCGTTTCCACACCTTCGCGGACTCCCGGATCAACTTCACCGTGATCCTGGGCGTCGGCGAGTTCAGCGACCAGTACCGGATCAAGCACGAGTTCATCAAGCGCCTGCACCGCCGCTTCCGGGCGGAGGGCATCGGCGTGCCGCCGCCGCTCCACGACGTCACCGTGCGGCGGGACGAAGCGGTCATGCCCCGCCAGCGTTCCTGACGACGGGCGGGACCGCGCGAGGACGGCCCACGGGCCCCGGCCGGGCGGCCGGGGCCGTGGGCCGTTCGGGCGGGGCCGGTGACCGTTCGGGCAGGGCCCGTGGCCGTTCGGGCGGGGCCCGTGGCCGTTCGGGCGGGGCCCGGTGCGGTGGAAGAGGCGGGCCGGGGGTCGCGCCACCACGATCACGAGATATCTTGATGTCGAGCAATGTTGCAGACGTGGAGCGGAGCACCCGGTGACTGACTCGACCATCATCTATACGCACACCGACGAGGCGCCGGCCCTGGCGACGTACTCGTTCCTGCCGGTCGTGCGGGCGTACGCCGCGCAGGCGGGTGTCCCCGTGGAGACGCGTGACATCTCGCTGGCCGGCCGCATCCTCGCGGTCTTCCCGGAGTACCTCCGTGAGGACCAGCGGATCCCGGACGCCCTGGCGGAGCTCGGCGAGCTGGCCAAGAAGCCCGAGGCCAACATCATCAAGCTGCCGAACATCTCGGCGTCCATCCCGCAGCTGAAGGCCGCGGTGGCGGAGCTGCAGGCGCAGGGCTACGCGCTGCCGAACTACCCGGACGACCCGAAGACCGACGAGGAGCGCGACATCCGCGCCCGCTACGACAAGGTCAAGGGCTCCGCGGTCAACCCGGTCCTGCGTGAGGGCAACTCCGACCGCCGCGCCCCCGCGTCGGTGAAGAACTACGCGAAGAACCACCCGCACCGCATGGGCGCCTGGTCCTCGGACTCGAAGACCAACGTCGCGACCATGGGCGAGAACGACTTCCGCTCCACCGAGAAGTCCGCCGTGATCTCCGAGGCGGGTTCGCTGCGCATCGAGCTGGTCACCGCCGCCGGCGACACCACGGTGCTGCGCGAGTCGGTACCGGTCCTCGAGAACGAGGTCGTCGACGCCTCCGTGATGCGCGCCGCCGCGCTGCGCGCGTTCCTCTCGGCTCAGGTCGCCCGCGCCAAGGAGGAGGGTGTCCTGTTCTCGGTGCACCTGAAGGCCACGATGATGAAGGTCTCCGACCCGATCATCTTCGGTCACGTGGTGCGCGCGTTCTTCCCGAAGACCTTCGCGCAGTACGGCGAGCAGCTGGCCGCCGCCGGCCTCTCCCCCAACGACGGTCTGGGCGGCATCTACAAGGGCCTGGAGTCCCTCCCCGAGGGTGACGCCGTCAAGGCCTCCTTCGACGCCGAGCTCGCCGAGGGCCCGGCCCTGGCGATGGTCGACTCCGACAAGGGCATCACCAACCTGCACGTCCCCTCGGACGTCATCGTCGACGCCTCCATGCCGGCCATGATCCGTACCTCCGGCCACATGTGGGGCCCGGACGGCCAGGAGGCCGACACGCTGGCCGTCCTGCCGGACTCCAGCTACTCCGGCGTCTACCAGGCCGTCGTCGAGGACTGCCGCGCCAACGGCGCCCTCGACCCGTCGACCATGGGCTCCGTCCCCAACGTCGGCCTGATGGCGCAGAAGGCCGAGGAGTACGGCTCCCACGACAAGACCTTCGAGATCGCCGAGGCCGGCACCGTCCGCCTGGTCGACGCCAAGGGCGACGTGGTGCTGGAGCAGCCGGTCGAGGCCGGCGACATCTTCCGCGCCTGCCAGACCAAGGACGACCCGATCCGCGACTGGGTGAAGCTGGCCGTCACCCGTGCCCGCGCCACCGGCGCCCCGGCCGTCTTCTGGCTGGACGCCGAGCGCGCCCACGACGCGAAGCTGATCGAGAAGGTCCGGGCGTACCTGCCGGAGCACGACACGGAGGGCCTGCAGATCGAGATCATGGCGCCGGTCGAGGCGACCAAGTTCTCGCTCGAGCGCATCCGCCAGGGCCTGGACACCATCTCGGTGACCGGCAACGTGCTGCGCGACTACCTGACCGACCTCTTCCCGATCCTGGAGCTGGGCACCAGCGCCAAGATGCTGTCGGTCGTCCCGCTGATGGCGGGCGGCGGCCTCTTCGAGACCGGCGCGGGCGGCTCCGCCCCGAAGCACGTGCAGCAGCTGGTCAAGGAGAACTACCTGCGCTGGGACTCCCTCGGCGAGTTCTTCGCCCTGGTGCCGTCCCTCGAGCAGTTCGCCAAGGTCACCGGCAACGCCAAGGCCCAGGTCCTGGCCGACACGCTGGACCGCGCCACGGCGACCTTCCTCAACGAGGACAAGTCCCCGACCCGCCGGGTCGGCGGCATCGACAACCGCGGCTCGCACTTCTACCTGTCCCTGTACTGGGCGCAGGAGCTGGCCGCGCAGAAGGACGACGCCGAGCTGGCCGCGGCCTTCGCGCCGCTGGCCGAGAAGCTCTCCGCCGACGAGGCGAAGATCGTCGAGGAGCTGAACGCGGTGCAGGGCCGGCCGGCCGAGATCGGCGGCTACTACCAGCCCGACCCGGAGAAGGCCGCCGCCGTCATGCGTCCTTCCGCCACCTGGAACGAGGCCCTGGCGTCCCTGAGCGCCTGACCTCACCGGGCCACCCGGTCCCGTCGCACCGCCCCGCCCGGAACACCGGGCGGGGCGGTGCCGTCCCGGGGGCCGCCGTCGTCCGGCCGGGCCCGTCGGTGAGGCCGCACGGAGCAGCCGGACGCGACAGGCACCGTCCTGCGCCCCAGGGTGGTGCCATGACCCAGGAGATCACCGCCCCGACCCCGCCTCCGCCCGTCCGGGAATGGGTGCCGCCCGAGATCGACGGCCCCGGTTTCGACCCGGTGCTGGCCGAGCTGATGCACGAGGCCCCGCTGACCAGGATCAGCCTGCCGCACGGCGAGGGCTGGGCCTGGCTGGCCACCCGCTACGAGGACGTCCGCGCCGTCACCAACGACCCCAGGTTCGGCCGGGCGGAGGTGACCCGACGGCAGATCACCCGGCTGGCCCCGCACTTCAAGCCCCGCCCCGGTTCCCTGGCCTTCGCCGACCAGCCCGACCACAACCGGCTGCGCCGCGCCTTCGCGGGCGCCTTCACGGTCGGCGCGATGAGGCGGCTGCGGCCCCGCGCGCAGGAGCTGCTCGACCCGCTGGTCGGTGACCTGCTGGCCCAGGGACCGCCCGCGGACCTGATCGCCACGGTGCTGGAGCCGTTCCCGCTCGCCCTGGTCAGCGAGGTGATGGGCGTCCCGGAGCCGGACCGGGAGCGGGTGCACGCCTGGACCCGGCAGATCATCTCGACCTCCGGCGGCGCGGAGGCCGCCGAGCGCGCCAAGGCCGGGCTCTACGGCTGGATCACGGACACGATCCGCGCCCGGCGCGAGGACACGTCCGCGGAGGGCGGCGTGCTGGCGATGCTGGGCGCCGCCGTCGGCCGCGGCGAGCTCTCCGAGGAGGAGGCGATCGGGGTGGCCGGGCCGCTCCAGATCGGTGGCGAGGCGGTCACCCACAACTGCGGGCAGATGCTGTTCCTGCTGCTCACGCGGCCGGAGCTGATGGACCGTCTGCGCGAGGTGCTGGACCGCCCCGCCAAGCGGGACGCGGCCCTGGAGGAGCTGCTGCGCTGGATCCCGCACCGCAGCACCGTCGGACTGGCCAGGATCGCGCTGGAGGACGTCGAGCTGGCGGGCAGGACGATCGCCGCCGGGGAGCCGGTGTACGTGTCGTACCTGGCCGCCAACCGCGATCCGGAGATCTTCCCCGACCCGGACGGGATCGACCTGGCCCGCGACCCCAATCCGCACCTGGCGTTCGGCAACGGCCCGCACTTCTGCACCGGGGCGGTGCTGGCCCGGCTCCAGACGGAGCTGCTGGTGACGACGCTGCTGGAGCGGCTGCCCGGGCTGCGGCTCGCGGTGCCCGCGGACCAGGTGCCCTGGCGCAGGCGGACCATGATCCGCGGGCCGCAGGCGCTGCCGGTCGCCTGGTGACGTCCACCGGCTGACGCCGGCCGGCCGGACGTCCTCCGGCCGGCGCCCGCCGTCAGACCCGCAGCCACTCCGTGACGACCACCTCGTCGCCGGTCCGGACCCTCAGGGCGAACGGACCGGTGACGTCGACGGCGCAGGAGAA
>NZ_JACADT010000397.1:0-4899 GCF_013421635.1 Streptomyces sp. UH6
GCCGGGTCGCCGATCCGTGGGAACGCGGCCGACAGCGCCCGCGCGTACGGGTGCCGGGCGTCCTCGAAGACCCGCCCGGCGGGCCCCTCCTCGACCACCCGCCCCGCGTACATCACGGCCAGCCGGTCACAGGTGTCGGCCAGCACCGCCAGGTCGTGGCTGATCATGATGAGGCCGACGTTCTGCTCGCTGACCAGCTCCTCGATCAGGCGGAGGATCTGCGCCTGGATCATCACGTCCAGCGCGGTGGTCGGCTCGTCGGCGATCACCAGGCCGGGGTCGCAGGCCAGCGCCATGGCGATCATGACGCGCTGGCGCTGGCCGCCGGAGAGTTCGTGCGGATAGGCCGAGGCGCGGGCGGCCGGCAGGCCCACCTGCTCCAGCAGTTCGCCGACCTTCCGCCTCGCCCCCGCGGCGGTGGCCCGGCGGTGCAGCAGAATCGGTTCGGCGATCTGGTCGCCGATGCGGTGGACCGCGTTCAGCGAGTGCATCGCGCCCTGGAAGACGATCGACGCGCCCGCCCACCGCACGGCGCGCACCTGACCCCACTTCATGGCGAGGACGTCCTCGCCGTCGAGCAGGATCCGCCCGCCCACCTTCGTCCCGGCGGGCAGCAGCCGCAGCAGCGCGAGAGCCAGCGTCGACTTGCCGCAGCCGGACTCCCCGGCGATGCCCAGCTTCTGCCCGGCCTCCAGCGTCAGGTCCACCCCGCGCACCGCGGCCGCCCCGCCGGGGTAGGTCACTTCGAGGTTCTGGACGTCCAGCAGGGTCAACGGGACACCCCCAGCCTGGGGTTGAGGACGGACTCGACGGCGCGGCCGCACAGCGTGAACGCCAGCGCGACGGCGGCGATGCCGATGCCGGGCGGTATCACGTACCACCACTTGCCGGAGCTGACCGCGCCGGCCTCGCGGGCGTCCTGGAGCAGACTGCCCCAGGAGACCACCGTGGGGTCGCCGAGGCCCAGGAAGGCCAGCGTCGCCTCGGTCAGGATGGAGGAGGAGATCAGCAGGGTGGTCTGGGCCAGCACCAGCGGCATCACGTTGGGCAGGACGTGCCGCGTCATGATGTGCAGGTGGCCGCCGCCGAGCGCCTTGGCGCGCTCGATGTAGGGCCGTGCCTCCACGGCCAGGGTCTGCGCGCGGACCAGGCGGGCGGTGGTCGGCCAGGTGACGACGGCGATCGCCAGCACCATCGTGCCGAGCGAGCGGGACAGCACCGTGGCCAGCGCGATGGCCAGCACCAGGGCGGGCATCACCAGGAACCAGTCGGTGATCCGCATGATCACCGTGGACCAGACGCCGCCGAAGTGGCCGGCGGTGATGCCGACCACCGCGCCGATCACCACGGAGAGCGCCGCGGCCAGCAGTCCCACCAGGAGCGAGACCCGCGAGCCCCAGACCACCAGGCCGAACAGGTCGCGCCCGAACGTGTCGGTGCCCAGCCAGAACCGGCCGCTGGGCTCCTCCATCGGGGAGCCGGGCGCCGTCGTCACGTCGGACACGTCGGCGCCGATGGTGAGCGGCGCGGTCAGCGCCACCAGGGCGAGGAGGGTCAGGGCGATCAGGCCGGCCACCCCGGCCCGGTGGGAGCGGTACTGCCGCCAGAACCGGGCCGCGGAGGCCCGTCGCCGTCGTCGGGCCAGCTTGCGCGCGTCGAGCGTGGCGCCGCCCGCGGTCGTTTCGTTCGTCGTCACTGGTTGCCCACCCGGGGGTCGAGCAGCGGATAGATCAGGTCGGCCAGCATGTTGGCGACGATCATCGTCGCCGCGAAGAAGAAGAACAGCCCCTGCACCAGCGGCAGGTCGGGCACGCTCAGCGCCTGGTAGAAGAGGCTGCCGAGACCGGGCCAGGAGAAGACCGTCTCCACCAGGATCACGCCCGCCACGGTGCGGCCCAGGTTGACGAAGATCAGCGTCATGGTGGGCAGCAGCGCGTTGGGCACGGCGTGCCGGGTGCGCACCTGGTCGTCGCGCAGGCCCTTGGCGCGGGCGGTGGTCAGGTAGTCGCTGCCCATCTCGTCCAGCAGGGCGGAGCGGGTGACCAGCAGCGTCTGGCCGTAGTCGACGGCCACCAAAGTGAGGACCGGCAGCACCATGTGGTGCGCCACGTCGAGCACGTGGTCGAGGCCCTCCTCGCCGGTCTCCATGCCTCCGGTGGGGAACAGGCCGGGGAGCGGGCCCACACCGTTGGCGAGGATGATGATCGCCAGCAGGCCGAGCCAGAAGGACGGCACCGAGAACAGCACCAGGGCCAGGCCGGTGTTGACCTTGTCGCCGCGGCTGTTGTGGCGCCAGGCGGACCGGGTGCCCAGGAAGATGCCGAGCGCCGTGTAGATGACGAAGGCGGTGAAGGTCAGCAGCAGCGTCGGCAGCACCGCCTCGCCGATCTTGTCCATCACCGGCGCGCGGAACTGGTAGGAGGTGCCGAAGTCCCCGGTGAGGACGTTGCCGCAGTAGTCGAGGAACTGCTGCCACACCGGCAGGTCGAGCCCGAACTCGATCCGCAGGGCGTCCAGTTGCTCCTGCGAGATGGGGCGTCCCCGGGTCATCTGGGTGACCGGGTCGCCCGGTATCAGGCGGAAGAGGAAGAAGCTGGTGACGAGGACGGCCAGCAGGGAGACGACGGCTCCCAGCAGCTTGCCCGCCACGTAGCGCAGGTAGGTCAGGGTGCGGTTGCCGGAGCCGGACCGGCCGGCCGGCGGCCCGGCGGGAACCGGGCCGTCGGCCGGCGCGGCCGGCACAGGTGCGATCTGGGTCATGTACGCCCTGCTGCTATTCGCGCTCGTCGGCGGTGGAACGGCGGCGCATCGCCAGGAAGGCGCCGACGGCGACCAGGACCACGACACCGGCGACGATGCCGATGATCACGCCGGTCGAGCCCGAGTCCTCGGAGGAGGCCCCGTCGGCGGCGACGGGCTCGGCGGACCACCAGCTCCAGTAGCCGTCCTGGCCGTAGATGTTGCCGGCCTCGGTGGGCATGGTGGTGATCGACTTGATCTGGTCGCTGCGGTAGGCCTCGACGGCGTTCGGGTAGGCCATCACGTTCATGTACCCGAGGTCGTAGAGGTGCGACTGCATCTGCTTGACCAGGTCGGCGCGCTTGGCCGGGTCGTACTCGGCGAGCTGCTCCTTGTAGAGCTCGTCGTACTTCTTGTCGCAGATGAAGTTGTCGGTGGCGCCGACGTCCTCCTTGGTGGCCGGCAGGGCGTCACAGGTGTGGATGGACAGCACGAAGTCCGGGTCCGGGTTGACGGACCAGCCGTCGAAGGCCAGGTCGTAGGTGCCGGCCAGCCAGGGGTCGGAGACGTTGTCGGAGCACTGGAGGTCCATGCCGATGCCGAGCTGGCCCCACCACTCCTCCAGGTACTGGCCGATGGCCTTGTCGTTGGGGTCGGTGGCGTGGCAGAGCACCCGGTAGACGATCGGCTTGCCGTCCTCGTCGACCCGCTTGCCGTCCTTCTTCTTCAGGCCGGCCTCGTCGAGCAGCTTGTTGGCGGCGTCGATGTCGTACGTGAGTTCCTGGTCCGGGGCGGGCTTCCAGAAGTACGTGTCGTAGCGCGGGGGTATGTAGCCCTCGCCCTTGACGGCGTGACCCTGGAAGACCTTGTCGATGATGGCGTCGCGGTCGACGGCCTTGAAGAGGGCGTTGCGCACCCGCTGGTCCAGCAGCGACTCGTGGCCGTCGCCCAGCTTCGCGCCGTCCTTGGCCTTGGCGCCCGGGTTGACGGCCAGCGCGAAGAAGCGGCGGCCGGGGGCGTCGTTGACCTTGATGTTCTCGGCGGTCTTGAGGTCGTCGGCCTGCGCGGGCGTCAGGTTCGGGACGAAGGAGACCTCGCCCTTCTTCAGGGCGGCCACGGCGGCGTCGCCGTCCTTGTAGTACTTGAAGACCAGTTCGTCGAACTTGGGGGCGCCTCGCCAGAAGTCCTTGTTGGGCTCCAGCTTCACGTACTGGTCGACCTTGTAGTCGGTGAGCACGAACGGGCCGTTGCCGACGATCGGGAACTTCTGGTCGTTGTTGAACTTCGAGAAGTCGGTGACCTTCTCCCAGATGTGCTTGGGCACGATCGGGATGTCCAGGGCCGTCATGGTGGCCTGCGGCTTCTTGAGCTTGATGACCAGCTGGTCCTTGCTGGGCGCGCTCACCGACTCGAAGTTGCCGACGAAGCTGCCGTTGGCGGTGGCCGCGGCGTCGTCCGACATCATCTTGCCCAGCGTCCACGCCGCGTCCTCGGCGGTGGCCGGCTTGCCGTCCGACCACTTCGAGTCGTCGCGGATGGTGTACGTCCAGGTCAGCTTGTCCTCGGACGCCTCCCACTTGGTGGCGAAGGCCGGGACGGGCTCGTTGGTCTCCGGGTCGTAGTTGAGCAGGTACTCGTACATCAGGCGGTGGATGCTGGTGGAGACCAGCCGGCCGGCCAGGAACGGGCTCAGCGAGTCCACGCTCTGGGCGACGGCCACGGTGAGGACCTGCTTGTCCTCCGCGGCCTGCGCCCGAGCCTCGGCCGGCGCCGG
This sequence comes from Streptomyces sp. UH6, assembly GCF_013421635.1. Taxonomy (NCBI): domain Bacteria; kingdom Bacillati; phylum Actinomycetota; class Actinomycetes; order Kitasatosporales; family Streptomycetaceae; genus Streptomyces; species Streptomyces sp. UH6. The sequence continues at coordinate 4,514 of NZ_JACADT010000397.1, forward strand.
GTTCAGCGGCGTGGCGGCCGCCCCGGTGAACGCCAGGGCGAGTGCTCCCATCGCGGCGACGAGCCGTGGGGCGCGGTGGCGTCGGCCTGTTCTGCCGTGCGCTTCTTGCGAATTCATGCTCGGACCTCGCGTCATCCTCGGACTGCTGAGCAGTGCTGCCGAATGGGAAGTGGTCTATCAGTGCGGCAGTGGGGCGTCAACGGAACCGAGACCCCAAGTGGCCTGCGGAAACGCCAAGTTGATCGATCGGACACGGGCATTGGTCTCGACCTCTGACGCCTCGCAGGTGGGAGGTTGGCGGTGCGCCTGTCCGACATGTACGGCGGGGCCGTCGGGGCGGGAACTCGCCGGACCGGGGGTGCGGGGGGCCGGCCGGTCCGAGGGTG
>NZ_JACADT010000398.1:0-4899 GCF_013421635.1 Streptomyces sp. UH6
GACGCGGACGCCGCCGGAGGGTGTGGCGGCGGGCGTGACCCGGCCGCCGTGCGGACAGCCGATCACGGCGTCGGCGGCTAGCAGACTCCCGGACATGGTGTGTGATCCCCCGTGTTCCTTCATCGCTGGTTGAGGACGGTGAACTGGCCCTCGTTGATGGTTACTTCGTTGCCGCGCAGGGAGATCTCCGCGCCGGCGCCGGTCGAGATCACCACCGCGCCCTCGGTGATGCGGATGTACGCGCCGTCCCTGGCCTGCAGGAGGATTCCCTCCTCGGCCCCGGTGCCGTCGTTCATGACGATCTTGTGCGCACCCGGCGTCTGCACGACGACGGGCTTCTCGGCCGGGGCGGCCACGCGCGCGTCGGGCGGGAGTTCGTCCGCGCTGCCGTACCAGCACCCCGTCCACACCGGATAGCTGGGATCCCCCTGCTCGAACTCCACCCACACGCCCGCGCCCTCCTGCGGCACCGCGAAGTGCCCGGCCCTCGTCCCCGTGAACGGCAGGCAGGGCAGCGCCCACGTCGACGGCTCGCCGCCGAGGACGTCGGGGACCTCGACGGTGATGCGGCCGATGCGCAGCGGGTCGTCGTTGCTGACCACCCGGCCGCGGAACTTGCCGAGGTAGCGATTGCTGGGTGCCGCCATGGAAGCTGCTCCTGATGGATGGATGGATGGATGGATGGGTGGGTGAGTGGGTGAGGTGGGCGGGCCGGTGCGGGACGACCGTGGGTGGGCGCGGTCTACGGCCGGACGACGTCGCCGCGCGCCTCCAGTCCCTCGCGGGAGAGCGTGAAGTTCTGCCGGTACGAACCCGGGCGCAGGTTGTGCGTGACGGACTTGACGAAGTAGTCGCCGTCGTACGCCCGTCCCGAGCCGCGCACGCCGACGAGCTGGCGGGGCTGGAGGATGTGGCCGTACCGGAGGACGTCGAGCGAGCCGGAACCGGAGACGACGTCGGCGGAGAGCGCGGCGCGGGCGAGGAGCGCGGCCTCCGCCTGCCCGCGCTGGTGCTTGGCGGTCCCGGGGAGCGTCCTGCGGCGCAGGGCCGGGGTGGGCCGCTTGCCGAGCGGCGGGCGCAGCGGGTCGACGGACGGCTGGGGGAGCGGTGTCGCCTGCCGCGTCACCGGATCCTGCCAGCGCGCCTGGGGTTCCTCGCGCGCGGTGCCGTCGTAGGCGAACGTCAGCTGGTCGACGGTGGAGTTGGCGTCCAGGTTGACGCTGAGGGCGTGCTGGCGTTCGCCGCCGCGGTTCTCCGGCCCCCAGCGTGCCGAGGACTCGCCCACACCGGGGCCGGGCTCCAGGTAGAACGTGTAGCCGTTGGCGCGGGCCAGCTCGGTGACGTACTGGAGGTCGGTCTGCGTCTGGTAGTGCACCCGGGTGTCCTGGTGCGGGGGCTGGGGGATCTGCTCGTCGTACACGTCGGGCCGGACGCCGTAGTCGGAGTACCGGCGCAGGATCTCCAGAACGCGCCGGGAGGGCGGGAGATTCGGGTACGGGACGGTGCGCTCCTCCAGGTCCATCAGGAGGGTGAGGTCCTCACCGGTGACGGTGAGGGTGGAGTGCCCGGGCAGGTTGCTCGCCCCGACCTCGTGCCGGACGACCAGCCCGTCGAACAGCACGGCGGCGGTGCCCCGGACGCTCACCGTGACGACGAGCCGGGTCTTCGGGTCGAAGTACCCCTCGGGCAGGAGCCGCCGGGCGACGAGCCCGTTCTTGGTGAGGTCGAAGGCGAGCTGGAAGCCGCTGCGTTCGCCCGCGGTCGCGGTGATCTGGGCGGACAGCAGGGCCTCGGCCACCTCGGCGGGAACCGGCTGGACGAGCCGCGGCCCCATGAGCAGCCTGATGTGGACGGGACCTTCCCGCACGGGCAGGTCGAACACGCCGGTCACCTCCTGCCGCCGGGGAACCCGCCGCCGGGCGGGATGCCGATGACGCGCCCCGCCTCGTCGGTGAGCTCCCCCGGGTCGAGGACGGGGTTGGCGTCCGCGATCTGCCACCACTGGCCGGGGTCGCCGAAGTAGTGCTGCGCGAGCAGGTCGGGCCGCTCGCCGGCGGCGACGGTGTGGGGGTGGACCTCGTCCCCGTCCGGGAGCGGGGGCAGCAACCGGCGCTTGGCGTACCGGACCTCCGTCCCGTCGGGCAGTCGGTGGATCCCGATCTCCGCGTCGTGGTACCGGCTGGTGCGCGGGTACGGGTGCGCGCCGGGGATCGCGTCCAGGGCGCTCTCGTACGGCTGGATCTCGGCCATGGTTCCTCTCCTCACCCTCTGCCGGTCACGGTGTCGATCCCCGCGAACCCGAGCCGGCCGACGCCGCCGCCGCGCGCGGCCGCGGCGAGGCGCTCCTTCTGCGCGAGGTGCGCCATGTACAGGTCGGCGCCCTTGTGGCCGGCGGGCAGGTCGCTGACCGTGAGGATCTTCATCCCGATGCTGAGCGAGGCCCGGATCGGGTTCAGGTTCACGTCGAACGCCGACTCGTTGACGGACAGCTCGGTGAGCCGCACGGGCATGACCCGCTTGCTGCCCCAGGTGAAGAGGGTCAGCGGCATCTCGATCGGGCTGATCTCGATGGCCCCCTGCTTCGCGAGCTCGCTCGCCGCCCTGAGCTGGGCCGTCGTCGGCTGCACCAGCATCTCCAGCGCCGCGAGCTGCGGGTGGATGCCGTCGGGGGCGGCCACCTCCAGCTGGTCGGTCGCGTCGATCTCCGCGGTGAACTTCCAGGTCTCCTGGGCGGGCCCCTTGAGCCGCAGCGCCTCGTTGCGGTCCCCGCTCCCGGCACCCCCACCGCCGGCGTCACCGCCGTCACCGGCGGACTGGGGGGCGACGCTGCGCTCCAGGGTGTCCGGGTTGAACTGCAGCACGACGACCCGCTGCGGGGTACCGGTGGCGGGGTCGAGCACGACGATGCCGGAGCGGACGGGCTGGGGAATGTCGGCGTACCGGGTCACAGGCGTTCCTCGAGTCGGGTCCGCAGATCGGTGTAGTCGTGGTGGGGGAAGAGCACCGGAAAGGTCTGCGCCATTTCCTCGAGCCCCGCGGACACGGACGCGAAGCCCAGACCGCTGTACGCCGGCTCGCAGTAGAGGTACTGCCAGCCCATGACGCCCTTGGTGACGAGGACGGCGTCCAGGTAGCCGGGGTAGTCCAGCTCCATCGGCATGGCGCCCTGGCGCGTGTCGAAGAACCAGACCTCCGGATCCGCGGCGCCCGGCGCGGCCCGCAGGAGCGCCATGCGGCCGGTGCCGCTGCCGGGCGTGTCGTCGAAGAACCGCAGTTGGCCGTAGAGGTCGCGTTCCCAGTCGTCCTCGCCCTCCCAGATGGCGTCCATGTGGTTCTCCACGACGGCACGCAAGATGTGGGTGAGGCTGAACTCGCCGGCCATCCGCGAGCCGGGACGTCCGGACCGCCAATGCGCCTCGATGAGGCCGGGCCGGAAGAAGTGCCCTCGGACGCGTTCGCTCAGCGGAAGACCTTCGTCCTCGGCGAGGGTCCTGAAGACCTCCGCGGGCTCCTCGAGCACCGGGGACGTCTCACCGGCACGCGCCCGCTCCACATCCAGCCCGGACGCCTCCACGATCTCGCGGAGCGCCCTCTCGGCCCTCTGCTCGAATGGAAGCCCGAGCGTGGTGTCGTTGTCATCCGCCATGGCGGACCTCAATTCCAGTTGATTTCACCTTTGCGATCCAGCCTTCGCAGATTGCGTCTCAGGAGGTCGATGCCCGCCCGTGAGGTATTCAGATTCCGGTTCACGAGCCGGTGGAAATCGCCCCGCCCCGCGAGAATCCCCCCGTTCGCCTGCAGTTCGTCGCGCGCTGTGACGAAGTCCTTCGCAAGGCCTTCGTGTTTTCCGTTCAAAAGCCTGAGGTTGATGGTCGGGCGACCGGCGTGATTGATGGAGAGGAGGGTCTCCTCGTTGTCGGCGACAGGATCGTGGGGCAGGCCGAAGGGCTTCGACATCCCGTTCGGCGTCCAGTCCCCCGGAACCGTCCCCTTGGCTCCGGGAGCCCGTTCGTACACCGTGTACTTCGCCTGGATCCGGCTCGGGACGTGGGGGGACTCCTTGTGCTGGAACTCCGCCGCCGTCTCGTAGTGGATCACCGTCTCGGTGCCCTTGATCGCGCCGTAGGCCTCCTCCTCGATCCCGTGCAGGAACTTGATGTTCATCTCCGGACCGCGTGCGGGCACCAGGTTGTTGCCCGAGGCCTTCCCGCCGATCCGCTCCGGGAGGAGATGCATCCGCACCCAGCGGCTTCCCTTGCTCAGCCCCTTGTTCCGGATGTCCAGCCAGCCGGGCGGCTGCCCGTGCGCCGCCTCTCCGGCATCCTGCCCCGGGCCACCGGCGACCGTCTTCGAGCGGGTGCTCAGGAACGTGGCGGTGCGGTCCTCCTTCGGGCGCGGCTGCTCCCGGCCGAGAGTGAGGTCCTGGAAAACTCCGTAGTCCGCCTCGGGCAGGTCGAAGTAGAGCCGGTTCCGGGCCTGGTGCGCGAACTTTCGCATCTGCGCCTCGAGGGCGTACCGCAGCCTTCTCTTCTCCCTTTCCTCGTCGTCGCTGCGCGTTTCCTTCGGGATGCTCGCCTGGATTCGGCGCGCCTCTTCGTACTCTGTCCGGGCGGCGTCCACGTACCCTTGCTGCTTTCCCTTCTCCTGCTCCGTCGCCTTCGTCCGCAGGTCGTTGTGCCATTCGTCGAGGAATTGCTCGGCCTCCTGCGGCGTGCTGTGGATCCACAGGGGCGCGCGAGGACCCCGGCCGTGGAACCTCAAGACGTGCCGCTCACCGTCGTAGGCGTCCGCGAACCGCACCTGCGGCAGGTCGAACGGCTTCGCGTCGTCCTCGCGCCGGTCACGGCGGTCGTCCGCGTCCCGCCGGCGGGGACGGTCGTCCCGCATCCGGTCGGCGCG
>NZ_JACADT010000399.1:0-4899 GCF_013421635.1 Streptomyces sp. UH6
CTCGCGCACCGTGGGGGACTCCGAGTAGAACGGCTGCCCCGGCTCCGCCTCGGTGACGCGGCAGCGCAGCCAGCCGGCCCGCGTCCCGCCGATCACCGACGCCGTGTGCCCGGCCGGCACGTACACGACGACCTCGCCGGGCCGGTTCAGCCCTCCGGTGGTGTCCGGGCCGGTCTCGCACGCCCGCCAGCCGCCGCCGTCCCACGCCTCCCACACGAGCGGTGGCTGACGCGGGTCCACGCCGACGCCCTCCACCCGGCTGTCCAGGCGCACCGCGACGATGCATCCGGGCACCGCCGTCGGCAGGCCGAACAGCAGGGCGTCGCCCGGCTCCGGCGCGGCCTGGAAGCAGGGGATGTCGCGGCCTTCGGAGAGCGCCCCGGTGCGGTCGGTCTGCTCGCCGCCGCGGTGCGCGGTCACCAGCCGGGTCAGCTCGCTGGGCAGGATGTGCAGCTCCGCGGTCGTCGTGAACACCACGGCCTCGTCGGCCTCGCCGGGCGCGGTGGTCACCTCCGTGCCCGCGGGCAGCGTCACCGTGTCGGGCTGCGGCGCCGACAGCCAGAAGTCGACGTCGGCCACGGCCGCGGCCGGCGGGAAGAGGCGGATGCCCAGCAGGTCGAGGAACGCGGTGTAGTTCTTGTCCGGCACCCGGTTCAGCCGGTACAGCAGCTGGTCCACGAGGTACGCGAACGTCTCGATCAGGGTGACGCCCGGGTCGGAGACGTTGTGGTCGGTCCATTCCGGGGCGCGCTGCTGCACGTAGCGCTTCGCCTCGTCGACGAGTTGCTGGAAACGCCGGTCGTCCAGGTTCGGGGAGGGCAGGGCCATCAGTCGGCGACCAATTCCTCGGCCCCCTCCTCGGAGGGGATCGTGTAGAAGGGGAAGACCAGATTGCGCCGGTCGTTGGTGGAGCGGACGGTGTAGCGCACGTCGATGTAGAGGGTGCCGTCCTCGACGGCGTCGAAGGCGACCAGCACGTCGTCCACCGCGACGCGCGGCTCCCACCGTTCGAGGGCCTCCCGCACCTGCTGCGCGATGCGTCCGGCGGTGGCGCCGTCGCCGGGGGCGAAGACGTAGTCGTGGATGCCGCAGCCGAACTCGGGGCGCATGGGGCGCTCGCCCGGCGCGGTGCCGAGCACCAGGCGGATCGCCTCCTCGATCTCCCGCTCGCGGTCGACCAGGGCGATGCCGCCGGTCGGCCCGACCCGCAGCGGGAAGGCCCAGCCGCGTCCGATGAACCGCTCGCTCATCACACTCCCCCGATCAGGACGTTCGGGGCGCCGGTCAGGATCACCGCGCCGCACACGGTCCGGTCGCGCGCCCGCGCCGCCGGCAGCCCGCCGATGAGCACCGTGGCCGCGACCGGGTTGGGCATGATCACGTTGGCCGGGCCGGTGAGCGCGTGCGGCGGGATCGGGCAGGCGTGGAGGCTGCCCACGACGGCGGCGGGCCGGCCGCCGATCAGCACACGCGCCACGGCCGCGGCGGCGGGGGGCGGCGGCGTGGCGATCACACCGCCGTGGGCGGTGGGGTCACCGGTACGGGCTGCGGCCGGCATGCGTTGCTCCTCGGGACGTCGGCTTCAGGGACTCGGGGAAGGGCTGGGAGGAAGGACGGGGGGCGTGAGGACGGGGCGGTCAGGGTCAGTTGATCCGGATGAGCTTCGCCTTCAGGACGCCCAGCAGGCCGCCGTCGACGGTGACGTCCTGGCTGCCGCTGACGCTCACCGAGCGGCCGCCGACCTTCACCCCGACCCGGCCCTGGATGTCCACGTTGCGGCCCGACACGCTCACGTCGCCCCGCCCCGCGTCGAGGGTGATGCCCTTCCGGTCGAGCGAGACGGAGGTGAGGCGCCGGCGGCCCTTGGCGAAGACCGTGAGTTCGATCCGGTCCCGCCGGTCGTCCAGGAACACCTCGAGGCGCTCGTCACCGGTGGTGAGCCGGACGCCGGACGGGCCCGGCGCCCTCGCGTCGAGCAGCTCCACCCGGTGTCCCGAACGCGACACGACGGAGCGGCGGTTGACCCTGCCGGTGGTCCCGTCGATCAGTGGGACGTCGTGGGGCGACGGCTTGTCGACGCCGTTGTAGAGCCCTCCGATGACGTACGGGCTGTCCAGCAGGCCCTGTTCGAAGCCCACCAGCACCTCGTCGTTGACCTCGGGGCTCACCACGCCTCCGCCGCCCTTGCCGCCCCACTGGACGGTGCGGACCCAGTCGGTGGTGTACGTGTCGTCCAGCCAGGGGAACCGCAGTTTCACCGCGCCGTTCTCCGCGCCGCCCGGCTCGCGCACGTCCGTCACCACGCCGATCGCGAGCCCCGGCATGCGCGGCCCGCGGCCCGGCGCGTTGGCGCCGGTGACCAGGCCGGTCAGGGAGCGGTCGGGGCTGGCGCTCACCCACACCGTCGTCCGGTATCCGCCGTGCGGCTCCAGGACGTGCTGCACGGCCGTCGCGGTGTACTTGCCCGTGAACGCCTGCCCGACGTTGCCGAGCGCCACCGGCTTGCCCGCCCGCAGCTGCGGGTTGCCCTCGGCCACCGCCTCCAGCTCGCCGAAGCCGGCGCTGACCTGGGCGGCCGTGGCCGCCGCCGCCGCCGTCGTCTCCGCCTGGGTGCGGTACGGGGTGTCGGTGACGGTCAGCTTCGACGACCGGCCGAACCGGGCGGCGAACGCCGGGCTCAGTCCCGGAATCACCGTGTCGCTCTCCACCGAGGGCTGCCGGGCCACCAGCGGCCGCTTGGTGGTCACGTCCCAGCCGCGGACCTCCACCTGCTGGGCGCCGTCCGCGGCGGACAGCGACGCCCGCAGCGCCAGCAGGTTCCGGCCGTACTCCAGCACCATCGGGTTCCGGGCGGCCGAGGTCGACGGCGCGGGCGCCGAGGATGCCTTGCGCGGCCGGGTGAACTGGAGCAGGCCCTGCTCGTCGACGCGGACCTGCGCGCCGCTCTCGGCCGCCAGGTGCTGCAGGAAGTCCCAGTCGGACACGTTCGCCTGCGAGAGCTGGCGGTAGGTGACCGGCGCGGCCTCCACGGTCCCGCAGGCCAGCCCGGCCCCGGCGGCCACCTTGCGGACGATGGCCGCCGCCGTCATGTCGCGGTACGCCACCACCTTCCGGCCCCGCTGGAGGCGGTGCGCCTTGGAGAAGGCGCGCACCACCGTGAACGATCCCGTGCGGTCCCGGTCCACCTCCAGGGCGGTCACCTCGCCGTCGAAGAGCCGTTCGCGGGCCTGCCCGGAGACGGTCACCACCGACACCCTGAGCGGGGTGCCGATGGTGATGCCGACCGTCCGCAGGAACTCGTGGTCGGGGTCGCGGAAGGTGAGCTGTGCCGCGTCCGGCAGGCCCACGTTCTCGTCCACCACGCAGCTCACCAGCTGGGCGGCCCAGACGGGCGGCAGTTCGCCGGGCGTCTCGATGATGGGGTCCGCCGCGAACGACCGGCCGCCCTGTGCTCCGGATGCGCTCACCGCTCCTCCTCACCGCCCGCGTCGCGCAGGCCCGGCACCACCAGTTCGGTGCCGGGTACCAGCGCCATCGGGTCGTCGATTCCGTTCGCCTCCGCGATGACCCGCCAGGCCGTCGCGTCCCCGTACTCCCGCCAGGCCAGCAGGGCCAGGCTGTCGCCGGCCACCACGGTGTGCGTGCTGCGGGCCGTGCGCGCGCCGGACGTCGGGTTCTGGCCCGGCGGGTCGACGCTCGCCTCCTCGATGGACAGGGCGCAGGTGGCCCGCAGCGGCGTTCCGTCCACGTCGAACAGGGTGTAGGTGACCGACAGGCTGGAGAGCACCCCGTCGAACGAGGTGGTCCGCGCGGTGCCCCACTCGAACCGCACCCACGGGCTGGCCGGCTTCTTGCGGCCCAGGCTGGCCGGGGTCGGCACGCACGCCTTCATCAGCTTCTCCACCGCCTGCTCCACGGAGTTGTCGTGGGTGGCGGTGGCGTCCAGGAACACCTGGAGACTCAGTTCGCGCGGACCGCTGCCGACGAACTCGGGCAGCGCCGACTGTTCCGCCATCCGGGAGGGGGAGCGCCGCCACTCGGTGGTCTTGCGCAGTTCCAGGGTGGAGGGGTTGAACTGCAGGTCGAGCCGCGCGATCGTGCCGCCCGGCTTCGCGCCGACCGAGGCCGGGGGCTCCTTCAGGGTCAGCTGGGCCCTGGCCCGGCTGGAGCGGATCGCTGGGGACATCCGGCGCCTCCTTTCCGTGCGGCGGGTGGGTGTACGTGGCGGGCGGTGGGACCGGCGGGGCGGCACCCGGCGGGTGGGGCTTCCGGCGGTGGTGCTTCAGGACCAGCGCAGGCCCTCGTGGGCGATCTCCAGGCTCTCGACCGCCGCCGCCGGGTTGCCGGGGTCGAAGGACGGCCCCTGCCAGCGCACCGGGACGATCCCGAACACCTGCCAGCTCACGATCGGGGTCAGGTCCGGTTGCAGGGCCACGATCTCGCCGTCCTTGGGCTCCACCCGCTTGAGCGTCTCGTCGAGCCAGCGGCCGATCTTCGCCGTGTCGGCGGTGACCGGCCGGGTGAGCGTGATGTTCGACCAGGTGACGCGTCCGGGCAGGTGCCAGGTGAACCCGTTGTTGCCGCCCTCGGCGTAGCTCTCGATCTCGACCTCGGCGCCCATGCCGGAGCACGTGTGGAAGGCGCCCAGGTCGTCACCGCCGATCGCGAGCCGGAAGAACACGCTCGTCGCGAAGATGCTGTCCGTCATCCGTCCGTCATCCGTTCCCTGACCTCAATCCGTTCCTGGCCCCGTCTGCTCCGTGACCACATCCGTTCCGCGCCCCTGCCGCCGCCGTGGCCTCAACGGCGTCCGTCGTGGGGGCGGCCGGTGCGTTCCCGGCCGCGCCGCAGTTCGGCACGGAGCAGCCGGGCGACCGGGTCGAGCAGGCGCCGCGCCAG